>JABJOR010000117.1 GCA_018664265.1 Rhodospirillales bacterium | reverse complement strand
GAGAACAAGTTTGGCATCGATATCAATCGCGCTAGCAGTGTCTGTACGCATGTAGAAAGCCTTTCCGGTGTAAAAATAGTTGGTGTTGCCATGCATATTGGCTCTCAATTATGCGAGCTGGAACCTTATCGTTTGGCCTATACAGCCGGTGTTGATCTGGTTAAGCAGCTTCGCATTGACGGGTTTGCGATTGACCGGCTGGATTTTGGGGGCGGCCTTGGAATTTCCTACTTTGAAGATGGCGAAAATACTGTTCCCCCAACGCCCTATGAGTACGGCTCAATGGTAAAAGAGGTTGTTGGTGATCTGGACTGCAAGATTATTTTTGAGCCGGGGAGGGTGATCGTTGGAAACGCTGGTGTGCTGGTGTCCAAGGTTACCTATATTAAGCAGGGGCCAACCCGGAAATTTGTAATTTTGGACGCCGGTATGAATGATTTGATGCGGCCTACCCTTTACAGTGCTCATCACGCTATTGAACCTGTAACCCAGCCTGCACCTGATGCTGATTTTTCACCTGTTGATGTTGTTGGGCCGATTTGTGAGTCGGGAGATACCTTTGCCAAACAAAGGAATTTACCGACATTAGAGCAAGGGGAATTGGTTGTCTTTCGTACGGCTGGCGCTTACGCATCTTCCATGGCATCGACATATAATGCCCGGACACTGGTCCCGGAAGTCATGGTCAATGGTGCGGATTTTTCTGTTGTCAGACGCCGCGTTGAGGTGGCAGATCTAATGTCTTTTGAAGATATTCCAGATTGGCTGAAATAAAGACAGCTAGATGCAGCCTATAATCTGTTTCGGTATAAAGTGATTAGTGAGATTCTTCTTCGGATCCATGTTCTGCATCCCCGTTCGGGCGAGGAATAAAGACCACTTTTACGTACCGTGCCAGCGGTGAAGGCTCTTCAATCTCAATTTTATAACCAATGGCGTCCATCTTCTCGATAGATGGCTGAGGTGGCTCCTGCACAACGTTTTGGATTGGATCTCCATCGGCATTGCTTAATATAGCCTTGAGTAATGGAATCTCGACTGTCGCCTCTGTCGTATTGCTGATGCTTCCTGTGATGATCAGGTAATCGACGCTGTTGGCTGACGTATACTGGGGTTCGTCTCTTTCTATGACAAGACCGCTGCCGACTTCTGCTTCAGCAGTAAGGCCAATCATTTCATAGATGCCACCCATGGCAGGAACATATTGAACAACCATACTGCGCAAGAAGTAAAGTCCGCCCACAAGGGCAAGAATCAGGATCAATAACGCGATCATGATGTAGATGCCTTTGTTGCTCTTTTTCTTCGGCTTTGCGATAGGTCTGCTGCGACGCCGTATTGGTTGATCGTCTAAATCATCGCTTACTTCTGCTGTCAAACTATCAGGCAGAGGTTCCGGGTCAGGAATATCGTCAATATCGTCAAGGCCAATTGATTCTTCCGAATCGTCTGCAGTGGAGGCTGGGTTAACCATAGAAGAAATTGCGTCTGGTTCTTCTTCATCTTCAAAAATGGTTTCAAGCTCTTCTTCTGACAGGTCATCTTCAGCCACTACCGTTGATAATACCTCGTCTTCATCACCGATATCGCCTTCATCATCATCGCTATCAAATAAAGCGTTAATGTTAGCAGACAGAACGTTGTCCAGATCAGTATCTTCAAGGAGATCGTCTTCTGGTTCAGGGATTGATTCCAAATCTTCATCGAACGGGTTGGCCACAGGGGCTTGCTGTGGTTGCTCAGGCTGGCCAGGTTGTTCAGGGTATCCGGGCTGTGGCGGATAGCCTGGAGGTGGCGGATATCCGGGAGGCGGATAACCTTGTGGGGGGTACGGATACCCCGGTGCAGGCGGGTATCCCGGCTGGGGGTATTGTGGATAACCTGGGTATTGTCCCGGAGGCGGTGGAGGAGGCGAATACACCTGAGCAGGTTGCTGCACGGGGGCAGGGCTGGCAGCAGGGTGCTGATACCATTGATTGTTACAGTTGTAACAACGCACTGTTCGCCCGTTGACGCCGAGTCCATTCGGATCAACATCAAACTGCGTTAAACATTTAGGGCAATGTATTATCATGCTGGCCCAGACAAGTTTTCTTCCCCAAGGTTTATTAGTCTTGCCACTATTTATAATCGGACGGTGATTCGATGGCAAGTAAAGGCATACAAAGATTAAAAATAGTCATAAAGTCGATTATATTGAAATTGGACGAAAAGCCCGGTTGTATGCCATTGTCCATACGGTGCATAAGCATGATTGTTTAAATCTCAAAGGATGTGGTTCAAATTGATATGAGTGAAGGCGGCAACGAATTTATCGTTCGATTCGAAAATGTTGGCTTGCGTTACGGTCTTGGACCTGAAGTGCTGCAAGATATTTATTTTGAGCTTGGCGCGGGATCGTTCCATTTTTTGACCGGGGCCAGTGGTGCTGGCAAGTCTTCTCTTATGAAGCTTATGTATTTGGCTATGCGTCCAAGCCGTGGGCTTGTTTCGTTATTTGGGAGAGATATGGCAATAACACCACGCACTAAACTGCCAGCTTTGCGGCGGCGTGTCGGTGTTGTTTTTCAGGAATTCCGCTTGCTCAATCATCTCAGCACTTTTGATAACGTCGCGCTGCCTTTACGTGTAGCAGGTGTGCGTGAAAACGAATTAAAAGGGCAGGTTGAAGAGCTATTGAGTTGGGTAGGCCTGCAAAATCATATGAAGGCCAGACCGCCAACCCTTTCAGGAGGGCAGCAACAGCGAGTAGCAATTGCTCGTGCCGTGATCGCACGCCCTCGCTTGTTATTGGCTGATGAGCCGACGGGGAATGTGGATGATCGCATGGCCTATCGATTGGTTCATCTATTTGAAGAACTCAACCGTTTGGGGACGACTGTTGTCATAGCAACCCATAATCAACAATTGGTAGATCGTCTAGGCCACCCTGAGATTCGACTGGAAGCCGGGAAATTGAGGATGCTATCGAATTCTCAAGGCGGTATTGAGAGAAAAACAGCAGCAGATGGAAGCCCGGTAGCACCATTTGATCCTGAAGTACTGAATTATCTGTAGAAGGGCAATGAATTGTGTTTTTTCGAAGAATTGATATAGCACTGGATCAGGATGCTCATGCCCGCTTTCTGCCCTTGTTGATCGCATTTATGGTATATCTGGCAATTTTGGCTGTTGCAGGAATAATGGTGCTCAATCATTCTATTGAGCGTTGGGATAAAGGAATTAGTGGTACTTTGACTGTTCAGATTCCGCCCCCACAAGACTCTGCAATTAACAGCGATGCTACGACAAGTGCCGTTAATGATGCGCTTAGAGTCCTGAGTAATACACCGGGGGTTCTGAACGCCGAAGTGTTAGCGGAGGACGAAACTCTGGAATTGCTAAGGCCCTGGCTCGGTGAGTTGGCAGGGCAAGCTGATTTACCTTTGCCTAGATTGATTGATGTTGCCATCGACCGGGAATCCGGTGTGGATACGCAGGCCCTGTCCAGACAGCTTTCAGTTTCTGTTCCGGGTGCTAGCGTTGATGACCATCGTGTTTGGCTCGACCGATTGGTCCGTTTGTTAAAGACCGTAGAGCTCATTGCTTTGGGTGTCGTTGCTGTTATTGGTTTTGTTACAATAGGGACAGTTATCTTCACAACCCGGACAGGTCTTGCTTTGCATAGTGAAGCCATACAGGTTTTGCACCTGATTGGGGCACACGATAATTATATTGCCCGCCAGTTTGCGGGGCGCGCTCTATGGTTGGGCCTTAAAGGGGGATTGGTAGGGCTTATATTTTGTGTGCCAACATTGCTTGCTATCGGATATTTGGCTGAGCGCATGCAAATTGAAGCCATACCAAATATCTCGCTAGGGGTACCGCAAATGGTTGCTATTATTGTTTTGCCTCTGATTGTTGCAGGGATAGCGATGGTAACTGCTCGTGTTACAGTTCTGAGAACATTGGCCAGGATGCCTTGATTGATGGCTATGACTTCACCTTTATCTCATCGAAGGCGCTCCCGACGTATAACCGGCTTGATTTTAACGGCGCTGTTCGTCGTTGTGGTTGGGTGGTGTACCGGGTTCTATCAATTTACTCAAAATAGTATTCCTGATCATATCGATGATAACGTTACGCGAACGGATGCCATTGTCGTGTTGACGGGCGGCAGTGGCAGACTGGATGTTGGGCTGGATTTGCTCGTGCGTAATTTTGCACACCGTTTATTTGTCTCGGGTGTTTATCAAGGTATTGATGTTAATCAGCTATTGAAAATGTTTCGCGAAAACCCGGGCGGTTTATCTTCCAGAGTAGAAATAGGCAATGCAATTGATACGCGCGGAAATGCTGTTGAGACCGCCGTGTGGGCTCACGAGAGAAAGATAGAATCAGTGCGGCTGGTTACTGCAGCCTATCATATGCCGCGCAGCCTGCTTGAATTCAGCTACCGTATGCCTGGTATCCAGTTAATTCCACATCCAGTGTTCCCGGAACACGTCAAAGAAGACTGGTGGTTGTGGCCCGGGACGGCGTGGCTTATGACCAAAGAATATAACAAGTATGTCGTTGTCCAAATTACCCGGCAAGCCATGCTATTGTTTGGCAGGCCTTTGCAGGGAAAAGTAAATGAATAAAATTCGTTCAACAATATTTGATATATTGCAACTGCTTGCGACAGCGCTGTCCGTGCTGGTATTCATGCTGGTGATGCCTTTGCCATGGTGGATCATGCAGAGCGTTGTTAATGGCTGGGCTCGTATTGTTCGTTTTCTGGCACGTTACATTATGGGGATTCACGTCAGAGTTATCGGTATGGAGAACATTCCGAAAGGCCCGATTGTTATAGCATCAAAACATCAATCTGCTTGGGATACGTCTTTTTTTCAAACTGTGTTTCCGCGATCTGTTTATATCATGAAAAAAGAATTGCTTTCGATTCCCGTGTGGGGCTGGGTTGCCCGTAAGGTGCGATCAGTCGCTGTGGACCGTGCCGGTGGTGCCTCTGCTTTAAAAGCTCTTATATCGGATACATTAGCCCGTTTGGAAGAAGGTCGTGCGGTGGTGATTTTTCCTGAGGGGACTCGTATGCTTCCTGGTGCGCAGATCGATTTTCATCCGGGGGTTGCTGCTATTTATAAAAGTGCTGGTGTGCCTGTCGTGCCAGTAGCCTTGAATTCTGGTTTGTTTTGGGGACGCAGTAACGTTGGGGAAAAAACACCGGGAACGATTACAGTGGAATTCCTTCCAGCCATTGCCCCCGGCGGGGATCGCAAGGCGTTCATGAAAGATCTTCAAACCAGCATTAATGAAGCAACTGCCCGTTTGGAAGCAGAAGCGTCTGCCGAGTTTTCAGCCGTAGCGGATGTATTAGCCAAACCCTGACTTCTCCAGATTATTGAGATTGCATGATCATTATATGTGTTGTGTGTAACTCACGTTTTTCCATTTAACATATTGATTCTTAACAGAATTTATCTGATTTAAATTAAAAAGATTCTATAAGCATTATAAGTTTAGAGAGACTACAATAACTGTAGACTTGTTAATTTTTGTGTGATTATAATATTTTTGCTTAGGAAGTGGGGGGGGCCACACTGAGGGAGCAAATATTTTTGCTTTTGAGATGCGGAGCACCCTGTTGACCATAAAATGGGGGTTTCATCTAATGACGATCAAGGCAAAAATTTTTGGCATTATCGGTATAATTTTACTGCTTTCTGCTGGAAGCACCGGAATAGCTGTTACGAAGCTTATCTCGCAGGGGCCGGAACTGGTCAGAACTGAAGGGCAAGTTGAGCAGGTATCAAATTCTGCTGTCCCCCTTCTGGTTACTATCAAAGAAATTAAAGCTGATGTAATCCAGGTCCAAGGTTGGTTGACGGATATTTCTGCCACCAGAGGGCTTCCAGGATTCGACGACGGCTTTGGTGTCGCGGAGGAGTTCGCTAAGAAGTTTGCGATAGATGTTGGTCTTGCTCGCAAGCATGCCAAGGCATTGGATATACCTGAGGTTCTTGAGGCATTAAACGTATTGGATAAGGCCTTTCCACCCTTCTACGCTGGTGGCAAAGAAATGGCTCAAGCCTATATTGATGCAGGGCCAGAGGGTGGCAATCCCCAGATGGAGGAATTTGACACAGTGGCCGCGACGATGGCCGAAACCACGGATAATTTGATTGTGCTGGTAGAAGAAAATACTGCTCATCGCCTGAGCATTCTTCAGGAACTTGCCAAAAAAGTACGTGAGAGCAGTGAAAATCTGGTTGTCTTACTCTCCATAATATCAATCATTGCTGTCTTGGTAATCGTTGCAGGAGTTCTTTTCCTGTATGCAAATATTACGAGGAGTTTCAAAAATTTGAATGGCGATCTAAAGGCTTGTATGTCGGAAGACGATAATACGGCCCTTACCCTTGGTGTTGATCGGAAGGATGAATTTGGGCCCGTGGCTAAAGCTCTTTCTATGTTCCGTGACAGTAGAGCCGAATCTAAGAAATTATTCGAAGATCAGGAAAATGAGCGCATTGCCCGTGAAAAACGAATTGAAGATCGGCGTGATGCGGAAGAGAAAGAACTTCGTGAAAAAGAAGCGGCTGAACGCGAAGAACTTGAAAAGAATGAAGCCAAGTTCAAGTACATATCCGAAGTCACTCAAGATTTTGAAGCTCGCATCGGTGTCGTTGTTGAAGTCGTTGCTAGTTCAGCATCACAGTTGATGACTTCCTCAAATACTATGGCTTCTACTGCTGAAAAGACAAATACACAATCTATCACGGTTGCGACTGCCTCTGAAGAGGCCAGCAACAATGTGCACATGGTCGCATCCGCAGCAGAAGAACTCTCGGCTTCCATTAATGAGATCAGTCGTCAGGTCTCCGAGTCTTCAAGTATGGCCGCAAATGCTGTGAAAGATGCTAAAAGCAGCCATGATGCAGTTCAAGGACTTGTTTTCTCTGCCAAACAAATAGGAGACGTTGTTGAATTAATCACGGACATTGCAGAACAAACCAATTTGCTAGCGCTGAATGCAACAATTGAAGCCGCTCGAGCCGGAGATGCTGGCAAAGGGTTTGCTGTCGTGGCCGCTGAGGTTAAAAATTTGGCCAATCAGACAGCCAAAGCAACAGAACAAATTGGTGCTCAGATTTCTGAAATACAAGCTGCTACGGTAAATGCTGCAGAGTCCATTGAAGGTATCAGCGATTCTATCAACAGGGTTGATGGTATTGCAATGACGATTGCCAGTGCCGTGGAGGAACAATCTGCAGCTACAAACGAAATTTCCCGTAACGTAGAGCAGGCAGCATCAGGCACTAATGATGTTTCAAGGAATATTTCCAGTGTTACACAAGCTGCTGGAGAAACAGGAAATGCCGCTGTGGAAATACAGGGGGCAGCGAAAGACCTTTCTGAACAATCAGAACATCTGAAAGAAGAAGTGGGCAGCTTTCTTACCAAGATACGTGAGGCAAGCTAATCTTGAGTAATCTGTTATATCTTAAGGGTATATGATTACAGGTCGCCAACGCTGTCGAGCAGCATTTCCTTGAAGATCAATGTCAGGGTTTGATCCAGATGACCTGTCATGCTGCCCATAATGCCTAAGGCTTTCTCTGGTGACATAGGGGGCTTGTATACCCGCCTGTCAGTTAGGGCGCTAAAGACATCAATGATGGTTGCCATTCGTGCCAGTTGATTAAGTTCTTTCCCGGCAAGGCCGAAAGGATAGCCTGTGCCATCGAGTTTTTCATGATGCTCCCCGGCGATAATTATGACACCTTTCGGCAGAGTTTGTGTTTTTTCAAGAAATTCAAGCGTATGGGTCACGTGGCTCTTCATGACGCCGAATTCTTTGTCATCAAGTTTACCCGCCTTGTTTAACACTTCGTGGGGGATAACCATTTTACCAACATCATGAAGCAAGCCACCAGCCGTCAAGGTCATATGGTCTTCGCCTTTGATCCCGATTGCAGAACCAAACAGGCTTAAAAGTGTCGCGACACGCATGGAATGAACATATGAATAGTTATCATGTCCGCGAACACCGCTGAGCATTTCCTTGTAGTTTTGATCCTGGACCGCTTTCAAAAGAGGCGCGCAGTTGGCTGTAACATCTTCATAGGCAACAGGGTTACCTTCGCTCATCAGGTCTGCGATAGAATTAAAGGATTCCAGGGTGTTTTTTAATGCAGCCTGCTGAACGGGTTCAATATCGTTCCATTCAGACTCAATAGAGGAATTTACCTGACTTGAAATCGCATGCAGCAATTCTGTTCTGCGATAAGGTTTTTCCAGAACCTTGACACCTGGATAGTCTTTTGACGGATCATGCGCTTCTATATGTGTCGATGAAGGCGTGTAGACGATAGGCAGCATGTCACCGCTCAGAAACGTCCTGACTTTCGCAATAAAATCAGCACCGGACATGCCACCAAGCCTGCCATCGACAACCAATGCAGATGGAGCTTTTTTATGGAGCAGGTCCAGCAATTCGTGCGGATCGTTAAACGTCCTGGCACGATAGAAAGAATGCGCAGCCTGTTTTATTTGCGCTAAATGCTGCTCGTTATAGCTGACAGCATAAAGATAATTCTTTCCCGATGTTTCTGTCTGAATTTCTGTCACGTTGTATGACCATCATGTAAAACGTTTATTTATTGTTATGAACAAGAACATTGCATTTGTTCTTGGAACCTTAAAAATAGTATGGCCTTTACATATAGACTTCGCAATCGACTTAACAATTCTTTTCCGAATTATATTTATTCAAGAGTAACGACCCTGTGGATAGATTTGTGGACAGTCCTACGCGCATGGCCTCGACCACACCCTGTGGAAAATGTGTAAAACTTCGTTTTTTGGTTCTGTGCAAGGCATGGAGCTTAAAATGCCAGGGGATAACCCTGTGGAAACATAACGAGAACAAATCTTGACCGCGAGGGCGGACAAGCGTATTATTTTTATTCGAAAATTATTAATGTGTATTTGAAATCAATACGCTAGGGTGTGAGCTTGATATTTACAATTTGCATGCACGATTGCTCGTGTATAGCGGAAATATTTAAGCGATTTTGCCTGTAGGCTAGAATCAGATTAACTCCCGGTGTTTTGAAAGCCAAATCTTTACAATCAGAATGCAAAAGGATGCTTATGGCACAGGTTGCCCCAATTTCTCGCCAAATCTGGGATATGAAATATCGGCTGAAACATGCAGATGGTCATCCTGTGGACAAAACCATAGATGATACCTGGCGCCGTGTCGCTCGCGCGCTGAGCGAGACCGAAATTGAAAGCTCGTTCTGGGAGCAGAAATTCTTTGATCTGATGCAGGATTTCCGGTTTATGCCGGCAGGCCGTATTATTTCAGGTGCTGGTTCTGAACGTCGAGTGACGATGTTTAACTGCTTTGTCATGGGGGCTATACCCGATGATATAACAGGTATTTTTGATAGTTTGAAGGAAGCTGCATTAACCATGCAGCAGGGCGGCGGTATTGGGTATAACTTCTCGACCTTGCGTCCCAAAGGTGCCTTTGTAAAAGGTGTTGGTGCGGATGCTTCAGGCCCATTGTCTTTCATGGATGTGTGGGATGCCATGTGTCGTACGATCATGAGCGCAGGTTCCCGTCGTGGTGCCATGATGGCCGTGATGTCGTGTGATCATCCGGATGTAGAAGCTTTCATCGAAGCCAAGCGTGAAGCTGGGCGCATGCGCATGTTTAATCTGTCTGTGCTGGTTACAGATGCATTTATGCTGGCCGTTAAGGAAGACGGCGACTGGGATCTGGTCTTTGACGGGACTGTCTATAAGACTATCAAGGCACGCGAGTTGTGGGATACGATTATGCATTCCACCTACGCTTTTGCTGAACCGGGTGTGATCTTTATTGATAGGATCAACCGTGAAAATAACCTGAATTATTGTGAAACGATCAGTGCGACAAACCCATGCGGTGAGCAGCCTTTACCACCCTATGGTGCGTGCTTGCTAGGATCGATGAACCTTGCCCGGTTTGTTGATCGTCCATTTGAAGATGATGCAGGTATCGACCTTGAGGAGCTTGCTGAAAGCGTTTCCGTTGCGATCCGAATGATGGATAACGTGGTTGATGCTTCCGGGTTCCCACTTGAGCAACAACAGCTTGAGGCAACATCAAAGCGCCGTATTGGGCTCGGGATTACAGGGCTTGCTGATGCCCTGATTATGTGTGGTGCACGGTATGGCGGGGCGTCTGCCGTTCGATTAACGGAAACCTGGATGGCTGCCATTCAACGGGCGGCTTATCTGGCCTCGGTTGATCTTGCAAAGGAGAAAGATGCCTTTCCACTGTTTGATGCCGAAAAATATTTGACAGGTGGGCATGTTCGAAATCTCGATGAGGACGTTCGGGCGGCCATAGCTGAACATGGAATTCGCAATGCTTTACTGACTTCCGTAGCGCCAACGGGAACAATTTCGCTGTTTGCAGATAATGTCTCATCTGGGCTGGAGCCTGTATTCAGTTTTAAATACACCCGTAATGTGCTGATGCCGGATGGAGAGCGCAAATCGGAAGAAGTTTCTGATTATGCTTATCGCCTTTTCAGACGTATGCATGGATCAGAAGCTCCTTTGAGCAGCGCTTTTGTTGATGCTCAAAATCTCGCCCCAAATGATCATTTGGTGATGCAGGCGGCAGTCCAGAAATATATCGACAGCTCTATTTCCAAGACAATCAATGTTCCCGAAGCTATTAACTTTGAAGATTTCAAAGACATATACATGCAGGCCTACGATCTGGGTTGTAAGGGGTGTACGACCTATCGTCCGAATGATGTTACAGGGGCCGTTCTTGAGGTTTCTGGCAAGGAATCTGGCTCATCCGTTGATAGCTCAGAACCTGAATTGCCATTGACCCAACCCATTGAATCCGTTCATCCACGTGATGAAGGGGATTCTGGCGCCGTTGTTTATATGACCCAACCGCTTGATCGTCCTGGAGCTCTGGATGGGGCGACCTATAAAGTAAACTGGCCGGAAAGCGACCATGCGATCTACATTACGATCAATGATATTTTGCAAGATACACGTCTGCGCCCGTTTGAGGTCTTCATAAATTCTAAGAATATGGAGCACTATGCCTGGACGGTTGCGTTGACACGGATGATTTCTGCCGTTTTCCGTCGTGGTGGCGACGTCTCGTTTGTGGTTGAGGAACTTAAAGCTGTGTTTGATCCCCGTGGCGGGCATTGGGTTGGGGGCAAGTATGTTCCCTCACTCTTAGCCGCTATCGGCAGCGTTATAGAACAACACATGATTGCTATTGGATTCTTGACAGCACCAGGGAAATTAGCAAACGAAGCTGATCGGGAATTGAATGTGATTGGACTAGATCAGAATTCTGGAAACAGACATTCCGGGAACATGGCAGATACAGCCAGTGAAGAGAAAACCAAATCCCCATTTCGGTATTGCCCAAAATGCAACCAACCAGCGATGATGCGCCAGGAAGGTTGTGATACCTGCACGTCTTGTGCCTATTCCAAGTGCGGGTGATGTAAAATGGCACATGATTTCAAGGAAATGACACAAGATCAGGTTGATGCATTTTTGCACGATGTGCGTAATCTTGTGATAGGCACCAATCGGCGAGATGGCGCACCTTTGCTCAGCTTGGTTTGGTATTTTTATGAAAATGGGCTGATCTATATAGGCATTGATGGCAGTTCGGCTAAATACCACAACATCAAACGGGACCCGCGTGTAACGGTTTGCTTTGATGGAGGTAACGATGATTCACGAAATATTACGATCTATGGCAGGGCTGAGTTTATTGAGATAGAAGATCCTGATTTTGACCGGATTAGCTGGCAGATACATTTACGGTACTGCGAGTCTGAAGAAGCTGCCCGTGTCTTGCATGAGGACGTCAGTAAAGAACCTGACAGAGCATTGCTCGTTATCACGCCTGAAAAAACTCTGGCTTTGGATTATAATTGATAGCCTATCATCTGAATTTGCCGTCTTAGAACCTAGTTAGCAAAATTTTCAGTTGGAGCACTGTCCGGACCATCGTAATTATGACCATCGGCTGCTCCACCATAGGAACATCCATATTTCTTCAGGTCCCACATTCCTAGAAGGACAAAGAGGCCAATAGCCGTAAAGGTAACGAGGAACAACATGATGTCTTCCATAATAACAATCCTTTTCTATTCGGTGACCCCGCTACCTTGATTCCTCGGATTTCTCGAGAAAATTTTAGGCCGGAAGCTTTGCGTCTCCACCGTTTCCGGTGGGTTGCCGTTTCGTGGAAATCTTGATGATTGTTATCAGAAGATTTACCGTGTCTTAACTATAAGGGCTTTTCCTCAAATGCGCTGTGATGATCGTCACAGCAAAGCCGTTTTAGCAAGATTACCAAACGTCTGTTGAAACCTGTAATTCATCAACAGGCTGGCCACCAATCAAATGCTGTTCAATGATTTTCGCGACATCACTTTCTTTGACCTTTTGGTACATAATACCCTCTGGGTAGATCAGAACACTTGGTCCAGTTTCGCAAGTTCCAAGACAACTGGTGGTGTTTAGTTTGAATCGTCCCCACAGTTCACGGGCACCCAATTCACTGGCAAAGGCATCGGCAATTGTCTGGCTGCCTTTGGCTGCGCAGGAGCCTTTTGGATTATCTGCCGGGCGTGAATGCAAGCAAACAAAAATATGTTTTTCTGGTTTAGACATAAGTATATTCCCCCAAGAAATGGAATGATTAGTGGTAAATTTTGGTTGCCTGATATTACGAATATTACGAACAGATACCAGCGCTATTTCAGGTGTTATTCAAATCATTCAATTTGATCAGCTTCTCAAGGCGGTGGTCAATAATGTTCAATTCCCGCAGGTGTTCTGCCGTGTTGCGCAGGTAATCTATGCAGGGGCCTCCCAATCCGTGGCCCTGCCTGATAAGTTTTAGGGCCTCATCATCTTTGATTGGCCCGGTATATTGGATGTGATCGCGATCTGCAATAAAAGCCAGGGACAGCGCTTGATAGGGTGAACCATTGCTCGGGGCGATGGTCGTTGGGATCATGCGTGGGTGATAAACCTGATTTATCATTTCACGCTCATAAAGGTACGCTACGACTTCATCCACGTCCTTCGAGATGACACGCAAGACCCGTCCTCGACAGGAGCCGCCTCGGTCAAGTCCGAAGACCAGCCCTGGGCATTCTGGCGTTCCGCGATATTG
>JABJOR010000116.1 GCA_018664265.1 Rhodospirillales bacterium | reverse complement strand
AGGTTACAGGTGGAACGACGGCAACGACGGGAGGCCAAAATCCTGGTACTGCGATATTCCTGAAGTGAACTTGGAAGTGGAACTGGCATATCTTCGGGAAGAAATATTTCAGCAGGAAGTGGATACTCCCGTTGTCAGGATTTCAGCATTCGATCGGTTCTCAGTTCGGGTGTGACCGGATGTGCCTTCTTATTCACCTATACATTGGCTGTAGGCGTTTGGTCATTTCTGGTCTTTGTGACGCCTTTGACAAGTCTCAAATATGTACGGCGTAGTCCGGGGACATTTATTTATGTCTTCGAGCAAAACACCCCTAAAAATGAATTTGGCTAAGCCAGGTATTTCTGCTGCAATTTGTTTTGATGTAAAATATGGGACCGACATATCTGGAATAGGTTTGTCTTTTTACCGGTTGTCATCTACATTTGCCTATACATCAAGAGAGGGCTGACGCCCTCACCAACCTGCCGACCCGGCAAGGTGGTGTCCCGCTAGGGAGATGTGGCCAAGGACGGCAACCAAGGGGTCCACAGCCATTCAGACCGTCAGTTCTCCCCATAAACTCGAGGAGAATTTATCATGAAAAATGACAGCAATTCAGCCAATATTACAGATGCAAATCACGAACAGCAGTGGGAAGAAGGTCTCTACCAAGAGATTGTTCAGTATTTAGATAATCCCGGCGAGCCGTTCTTTTGTAGATTTCATTTTCTTTGTACCCAACGAGGAAAGATTTACGTTCTGGATAGAAATAAATGGTGGCACTCTATAGGGGGTGAGGCATCCAAAGTCCAAAAACGTTTGCTACGCCAAAAATATTTTCATCTTGATAGAGTGAATATTCAAAAATCATCGAGGGGGTGGATCCCCTATTTCGCACGTACAAGATCAGAAGAGCACGGTATCGGTTGGAATGAAAAAGACTTAGTCATTAACGCTAGTGACAAAAACCTCCAACGGCGAGCGCGAAAGGCCCAAAAAACTTATCATGAGTGGGTGTCAGATGATCGAATGGCTAGAAGATGACTATTTATGTGAAATAGTTCCGACTTGATCTATCACCGGTCCTTGGAAGAGGAGAGCGTTTCCGGTGAAAGATCTATCGGGAAATTGCTTTGAAATGACGGGTTTGAGACTCTAGAACTTTCAGAAGGGATCGTCTTTATGGTTAGCGGATGCATCGCAGCGACCGTCAACTGCCATCTCAATTAATGCGGCTTAAACCAAAATTACTGTTCGCAAATCCGTTGATCAGGGTACAGTGCAACTACCCTTACCCACCAAGAGCCATCTGTCTTCATCCCTTGTTCAACCCATTTGCTTATCGGTAATGCGATCCCGCCTACATGCACTACTACAGGGCCAGTATCAGACATTGGAAACCAACTGGCTTTACCCAGGATGTTTGAATAATAGACTTGTATCAGAGGCCCGTTTCTTCTGATCCCGGGGTAATGAATATCGATATCGTAAGCAACTTTTTTCGATATCTTTTCGTTTATCCTGATATCAATTGTCATCAGGCAGGAGTCTCTCGTGACACTTTTATTGATTGAAAAATCTTTGTACTCGAAAGCTTGGGATGTTTGATGCAGTCCCATGAGGCTGGTGCCAATTGAGATTGCCATGAGTAGCCATTTTTTCATTTTGATTCTCCGAAATAGACTTATTGAAAGCCGCACTAATATGGATAGTAAATTGTGTCCAAAGTAAGTAAGGAAGATGGTCGTATTTGGGCAGCAAACTTTAACGAAGCGAGGGTGCTTTAAGGGAGAAAGACCGATTTCCGGTCAGGCCCCATTAAACGGTTAAGTGTGAATTTTGGTGCGGGGTTGGTTCGAGCTCCATCGGAACGATGGCCTCTTGGGGCGGTGGAAATCCAACCAATTTTATTGAGATTAAGCGCTGTCGATTACACGACCGATTTTGTCTAAACCTATTAGCATTTTTTCGCTTATTAATGAGAAAGATCACATATATTCGACCCAGGTTGCTGAGGAGATCGCATGACAATTGAAGTACAGACCCCGCATCTGACCAAATCAAAATTTGTCACCGGCATTCAATGCCATAAAAAGCTATGGCTGGATTGCCATGAAAAATCTAACCACGTGACACCCGTGCCGGGTTCAATGTTTTATATT
>JABJOR010000115.1 GCA_018664265.1 Rhodospirillales bacterium | reverse complement strand
GTAAATCCACTTTTATTGAATCCTTCGGCCAACACGCAATTGACCAAGGACACAAAGTTGCCGTGTTGGCGATTGATCCTTCCAGCCCAAAATCCGGTGGTTCCATCCTTGGTGACAAAACCAGAATGGAGATACTCTCGCGCCATAAAAACGCTTTTATTCGGCCCTCCCCATCCAGCGGCATGCTCGGCGGCATCGCCCGCAAAACCTATGACACCATGCTATTATGTGAAGCAGCCGGATTTGATGTCGTTATTATTGAAACCGTTGGTGTCGGCCAGTCCGAAACAACAGCCTCAGACCTTGTTGATATGTTTTTAGTACTATTGGCGCCTGGAGGTGGGGATGACCTGCAAGGCATCAAAAGGGGCATTATGGAACTGGCTGATATGTTGGTTATCAACAAAGCAGATGGTGATTTGGCCGCAGCAGCAGAACGGGCCCGCCACGACCAAGCAGCAGCCGTTTCCATCATGCGCCCTAACTCAGAATACTGGGCAACCCCAGTGATGACGTGCTCCGCTATAAAAGGGCAAGGCATTACTGAAATTTGGGATAAAACAGAACAGTTTCGCAGCACTGTGACAAATAATGGAATTCTTGAAACCCGCAGATCACTACAAGCCCGGTCCCTCATGAAGAGCGAAGTTGTAGAAACCGTTTTGCATGAGTTTCGCAGTAATCCTGAATTGAGCCATATCTGGCAAGAAATTGAGGAAGAAGTTGCAAACGGAGAACGTTCACCAAGTGATGGTGCTTGCCAGTTGCTGGAAAAATTACGTAAAATTTAATATCCAAGAAATCGCTGGCTTTTTTGTCAATTTATTGGGAAAACTATACCCGATCAGATATTAAAGACACATACAGAACTATGAACGAGCTTAATATGAACGATACAAAAGACAACGAGGAAATCGACCTAGACACGTTAAAAGGTGAATTGGTTGGCCTTTTTCAGTATGTTAGCCGTGTTCGCCATGAAATTGCAGCGATCAATCGCCCCGCTGATGAAGAGCATGATATCTCCTCTATGGGTGACCAGCTTGATGCTATTGTTGGCGCGACGGAAGAAGCGACCAATACCATTATGGAAAGTGTAGAGAACGCAACAGAACTGCTTTCTGGAATTCGTAATGATGTCAGCCCGGAACACCAGAAAGTTATCGATCAAGCTATCAATTCCAGTAATAATATTTTTGAAGCCTGCTCGTTTCAGGATATTACAGGACAACGTGTATCCAAGGTTATGAAATCCATTATCTATGTGGAAAAACGTGTGAACGCCCTGATCGGTATCTGGGGTAAGGAAGAGCTCGACAAAATCGAAGTCCTTGTGGAAAAAGAAAAAACCGCAGATGAAAAACTCCTCTCCGGTCCACAGCTTGAGGGCAAGGGTATTTCACAAGACGAAATCGACTCCCTTTTCGACTGATCTGCACACCACCCTAAATTAGAGAATTCGATTTAATCTACTAATCTTCATGGGAAACGTGAGAAACATGATGCGCTATCTTCGTATTGTCTTTGGATTCATTTTTGGACTGCTTATTATGACCGCTACTGAAACTGCCCAGACTGCTGATCTGGAAAACACCCTTTATATGGAACTCAAGACCGGGCGTGTGATTATTACCCTACGCCCAGATATTGCACCTAATCATGTAGCGCGTATCAAAGAACTTGCCCGCGAAGAATTTTATGATGGCTTGTTGTTTCACCGTGTTATCGAAGGGTTCATGGCCCAGACAGGTGATCCGGATGGCAATGGCACAGGTGGATCAGGTAAAAATCTTGTTGCCGAATTCTCCATGGAACCACACCAGCGCGGCACTCTGTCCATGGCACGGTCCTCAAGCCCGAACAGTGCAGACTCACAATTTTTTATCGTTTTTGATGATGTCCCACACCTGAATGGCCAGTACACAGTCTGGGGCCAGGTAGAAAGTGGTATGGAGCACGTTGATCAAATCAAGATGGGCGTTTCTTCCATGAACGGTAAAGTCTTTGATCCTGACTCTATCATTACCTTGCGTGTTGCTGCAGACGTTGAAGAATGATTAAGTTTAACGGCTAAGCTCACGCATGGCTTCATCGAGGCCTTCCAACGTAAACGGAAACATCCGTTCGCTCATGATCTGATTGATCATGCCGATGGACTGGGTATGTCCCCACCAATTTTGCTCTACGGGATTAAGCCATACGGCGTGAGCATAAACATTCAGCACACGTTCCATCCAGGTAACTCCGGCTTCCTCATTCCAGTATTCCACTGCGCCACCGGGATAAACAATTTCATATGGGCTCATGGATGCATCGCCCACAAACACCACTTTGTAATCTGACGGATAGGTATGAAGGACATCCCAAAGTGACGTTCTTTCGTCATGGCGTCGCTTGTTATCACGCCAAACATGGTCGTAGGGGCAATTGTGGAAGTAGAAATATTCCAGATGCTTGAATTCTGTTCGACATGCGGAAAACAGCTCTTCCACCATGCGCACATACATATCCATGGAACCACCAGCATCCAGGAATAATAGAACCTTTGCCGCATTGTGGCGTTCTGCAACCAGTTTCACATCCAGATAACCACGTTCTGCTGTTGCCCGGATCGTGCCATCCAGATCTAATTCGTCCGCAGCACCTTCACGGGCGAACTTGCGCAAGCGTCGCAAAGCAACCTTGATATTTCGCGTGCCAAGCTCAACCTTATCATCAAAATTTTTGAATTCCCGCTTGTCCCAAACTTTGACAGCGCGTTGATGACGGCTTTCTTTCTGGCCTATGCGGATACCTTCCGGATTATAGCCATCGGCCCCGAAAGGTGATGTGCCGCCTGTACCAATCCACTTGCTGCCACCCTGATGACGTTTTTTTTGTTCTTCAAGACGTTCTTTCAAGGTCTCCATAAGCTTTTCCCAGCCACCAAGCGCTTCAATTTCGCGTTTCTCTTCCTCGGTAAACATTCGTGCAGCAAGCGAGCGAAGCCATTCTTCCGGAATTTCGGTTTGGGAATCATCGTTTACAGTTTCCAAGCCCTTAAAGACGGTTCCAAACACCTGATCAAAGCGATCAATGTGGCGTTCATCCTTTACAAGGCAAGACCGGCTGAGGTAGTAGAAATCCTCAACCTTGTAATCGGCAAGACCGCTTTCCATGGCTTCCAGTAATGTCAGGTATTCACGCAAGCTGGCTGGGACACCCGCACTGCGTAATTCAAGGAAGAATCGCTCAAACATGATGATCTCTAGCGTTGTTGGCGGCTCATGAATGCGAGCCGTTCAAGCATGTGGACATCCTGTTCCGTCTTCAACAAAGCACCATAGAGCGGCGGCACCATTGTCTTGCTGTTATTAGAGCGCAAATCTTCGGCACTGATATCTTCCGCCACCAACAATTTCAGCCAGTCCAGCAATTCGGAAGTTGACGGTTTCTTCTTCAAGCCTGGCACATCACGCACGGCGAAGAACATATTCAAGGCTTCTGAAACCAGTTGTTTTTGAATGCCGGGGTAATGGACATCCACAATGGCACGCATGGTACCTTCGTCCGGGAACTGAATATAATGGAAGAAACAACGACGCAGAAACGCATCCGGAAGCTCTTTTTCATTATTGGACGTAATCACTACAATCGGGCGATTGGTTGCCTTAATAGTTTGCTGTGTCTCATAGACAAAGAATTCCATGCGATCCAGTTCTTGTAATAGATCGTTGGGAAATTCAATATCTGCCTTATCAATCTCATCGATTAGCAATACCGGACGAGTATCCATTTCAAAGGCATCCCACAGCTTGCCACGAACAATATAGTTGGCAATATCGTTGACCTTGGCATCGCCTAACTGTGAATCTCGCAGACGTGCGACCGCATCATATTCATAGAGCCCTTGTTGGGCTTTGGTGGTGGACTTGATATGCCAAGGAATTAACGGCCGACCCAATGAAGCGGCAATTTCCTGCGCCAGTACCGTTTTACCGGTTCCAGGCTCGCCCTTGATCAACAACGGACGTTCCAATGCTACAGCAGCATTTACCGCAACCATAAGGTCTTCGGTAGCGATAAAGGTCGATGTCCCCTCAAAGCGGGTTTCTTTGTTCATTGTGTATTCCTGACTTTAGAACTTTTAAATGGATTGGATCGGGCCACATTATCCTGGCTTGGGTGGCGTGGCACGAGGAAGGCCAAATATAATGAGACGCCAGCAAGGGCCGCACCGGATAAAAACACAGCCGCAGGAGAGATCATCCACAAAAACCCATAGGCTGGAGGCAATATGACGGCAGCAATATGCGATATAGTGAAGGACACGCCGGAGGTGCTGGCGATGTCAGCAGGATCAGCGATTTTCTGAAAATACGTTTTCAAGGCGATGGCAATTGAAAAAAACAGGTGATCGAGAATATACAGCGCTATTCCTACCCAAGCGACACTGACAAAAGCATATCCGGTAAACACCAAAATCAGACCAACATATTCAATAATCAGAACTTTTCGCTCACCCCATTTCCCAATCAATTTGCCGATATAAGGGGCGGTAATCATCGTCAGTATGCCATTTGCCAGAAACAACAATGCCATTGACGAAACTTCAAAATCAAACCGTTCAACCATCAAGAAACCAGCAAACACTACAAAAATTTGCCTGCGTGCACCGCTCATGAATTGCAGGGAATAAAACAGCCAATAGCTTTTTTTGAGCACCAGGTGTGTATGTTGCTCAACCTTGGTATCCATTCGCGGAAAATTTATCCAGCAGAACAGGGCAATCGCCAGTGCACTGCCACCACCAAGAATGTAAACGGTCTTCATGGAGAGCATAAAAACGTCGGATGCAAAATAGATCATCCCGAATGCTACCAGTGACGCGAATGAGCTTGCCGCTAGAATCCGCCCCAATGCCGCAGGGGCAATTTCTTTATCCAGCCATTGCAAAGACAGAGACTGGTGCAGGGATTCAAAATAATGAAATCCGATAGACATCAAAACTGTGGTGAAATACAGGCCGTATATACTGGGGAAAAACCCTGTAATGGCCGTTCCTATCCCAAGGACACATAAGGAAACAATCGCAAATAACTGTTCCTTAATGACAAGCAGAACAAAAACGACCGTAAAGGTGAGAAACCCGGGTATCTCGCGCAAGCCTTGCAAAATGCCCATTTCTTCAGCCGTAAAATTGACTTCATCAATGGCAAAGTTATTGAGCAGAGTCATCCATGTGGCAAAAGCCAACGGGCTTGCAATAGCCAGAAGCATCAGCAGTATTTCTGCGCGCCGCCATTTTGGTTGAGGTGATGTCATAAAAGGCCCTTTTATCAACCTCTCACCATTATGGTACGAGGTCTTACCAAGATAAGTAGAATTTGTTTAAAAACAAGATTTACCCTGCTAAAGCGGCCTCGATGGCAGCCAGTGCATCCTGTGCCTTGTCACCTTCAGGACCGCCGGCCTGTGCCATATCTGCACGACCACCACCCCCCTTACCACCAACGACGGCGGAGCCAGCACGGACCAGATCAACGGCATTAAGAGCATCTGTTAAATCATCTGTTACACCAACAACCAGAGACGCCTTGCCTCCATCAACGGCGATCAGAGCAACAACGCCGGAGCCAACTTTCTTTTTCAGATCATCAGCCAGGCTTTTGAGTTCTCGAGCCGGAATATCCTGCAACACCTTGCCAATAAATCCGGTGCCGGAAATTTGTTTTACTTCGTCAACTGCCCCGCCTGAGTCGCCACCTGTTGCCAGTGCTCGACGAGCATCGGAAAGGTCCCGTTCCAGTTTTTTGCGATCTTCAATCAACTGGGCGACGCGGGCAGCCACATCACCGGGCGTTGCCTTCAACAAATCAGCAGCTGCAAACAAGGTGTCTTCCTGATCCTTGAAGTACGCACTTGCACCCTGCCCTGTCACCACCTCAATTCGGCGAACGCCAGCGGCAACGGCGCTTTCGGAAACAATTTTGCACATGGCAATATCGCCCGTTCTATAAGCATGGGTTCCACCACAAAGTTCCGTGGAATAGGTATTATCCCCATCAACGCCCATAGAGACCACACGGACTTCCTCGCCATACTTTTCGCCAAACAGTGCCATGGCTCCGGCTTCTACGGCGGCTTGCGGGTCCATAAGGCGTGTTACAACTTCTGAATTGGCGCGAATTTGGGCGTTCACATCCGCCTCTACAAGAGCAATTTCTTTAGCACTAACCGGTTTTGGATGGCTGATGTCAAAGCGCATGCGGTCCGGGCCGACTTGCGAGCCCTTCTGGGTCACATGATCACCGAGCCTGCGGCGAAGGGCTTCATGGACAAGATGGGTCACGGAGTGATTGGCCCGCAAAGAC
This sequence comes from Rhodospirillales bacterium, assembly GCA_018664265.1. GTDB lineage: Bacteria > Pseudomonadota > Alphaproteobacteria > Rhodospirillales > Casp-alpha2 > JABJOR01. The sequence continues at coordinate 343 of JABJOR010000115.1, read as the reverse complement.
GAGCGTCTTTCATGATCCACAGTCAGGGTAATATCATCATCAACTTTAACTGAGCCACCGCTAACAATGCCGAAATGAGCATGCAACGCACCCAGCTTTTTGGAGGTGTCACTGATTGTAATCTCGACTCCTTCGGCTGTTTTAATCAAACCCGTGTCGCCCATCTGGCCACCGGACTCACCATAAAACGGAGTCTGGCTTGCAATGATGCTAACGCTGTCACCATCGCCCGCACTGTCGACACGCTTGCCATCCTTGACCAATGCGCTGATTTTGGCCTCGGCGGTCTCGGTAGAATATCCAAGGAATTCCGTGGCTCCCTGTTCTTGCTGAATTTCAAACC
>JABJOR010000010.1 GCA_018664265.1 Rhodospirillales bacterium | reverse complement strand
CCATCCTTAAGAGTTCCCTGGCAAACACTGTCGGCAGGGAAGGTAAAAGGGGAACCCCCAACCTGCAATGTTTCAGATGTCATGCCTTCTACGTCCAGGGTCATACCTTCACCATCGATCATGGTAAGTATTCGTTCAACGCCAGGAAATTGGGAGAATGCACCATTGCTGGCAACCGTGGCCATGCTGATGCGCCAGTCAAAATTATCCATGCTGGCTGTGCTGGGGGATATGGCAATTTCTGTTGTTTCGCCACCACCGTTTTTCCACGGCATTCGCTTGTAGTCTTTATATTTGAGAATCAAAATGGAAGACACTGTTAAGGGTCAATTCCCTTTGCGCGCGGCCTGCAGGGTATCTCGAACTGATTCAAGCTCACCGATAGCTGCCAGAATTTCATCGTTGTTGATTGTGGTTGGTCTGCTCTCGATTGCATTTGTGGCAGAGGTATTATTTTGGGCCTCAATTGTCGAGCCTGATGTTGCTGTGGTATCGGGGAAGCGACCATTATTCTGGCGCAGCATCTTTTGCACGCCTTTGATGGTGTAGCCTTCGCTGTGCAGCAGATCTTTGATATTGGTCAGCAGAACAAGGTCTTCACGGCGGTAGTATCTTCGCCCCCCTGCTCGTTTCATGGGTTTAATTTGCGGAAACTTGCTTTCCCAGAAACGCAATACGTGCTGCGGCAGGCCCAACTCGGTTGCTGCTTCGCTGATAGTGCGGAATGCGTCTGGTGATTTCGCAGGCTTCGCCTGTTCCATGATTTGTTCTACTCGCTGGTTTAGGGTCTTGTATTATGGAGGCTTGATATTGATTGATCAGGCAGAGTTTTATGACCCTGATGAATTGCCTTCATTGATGCGGCTTTTCAGAACCTGTGATGGTCTGAAAACAAGAACCTTTCGCGGTAGAATGGGAACCTCTTCGCCTGTCTTGGGATTGCGTCCAATACGCTCTCCTTTCTGACGAATGGAGAAACTCCCAAAAGAGGATATCTTTACAGCGTCCCCCTTGGATAATGATTCAGTGATATACGATAAAACCGATTCAAGTAAGTCAGATGACTCGTTACGAGAAAGGCCTACTTCCTGATACACGGCTTCGCTGAGTTGCGAACGTGTAATAGTTGTACCTGCCATGTGCGACCCCGAAAATAATTATACTGTGAAATTTATGTATTTCTTCTGTTTAGTTATACTGAGGGTAACGCCAAGCTGTTATGGCGTCAATGGTTTAGCGGCTTTGTTTAAGAAAAGAATAAGAAAAGATGGCAAGAAAGCAGTTGATGAACGATTTACCAGCGAACCAGTGCCGCGCCCCAAGTCAATCCACCACCCATGGCTTCCAACAAAACCAGATTATCATCTTTGATACGCCCGTCTTTAACGGCTTCATCAAGCGCCAGCGGGATGGAAGCTGCCGACGTATTGGCATGACGATCCACGGTGATGACGACGCGCTCTGGCGGCATGTCGAGCTTGCGGGCTGTACTGTCGAGGATGCGCTTGTTGGCTTGATGGGGCACCAGCCAGTCGATGTCAGCTCTGGTGTATCCGTTGGCTTCAAGAGCTTCATCAACAACGGCTGCAAGATTAATGACAGCGTGGCGGAAAACCTCGCGCCCGATCATGCGCACATGGCCTGTGGTCTGAGTCGATGAAGGCCCGCCATCTACATAAAGCAAGTCTGCGTGATCACCGTCGGAATGAAGATGTGTGGTTAAAATGCCGCGTGTTTTACCGGGATCATCATCGTGTGAAAATTCCTTGTTCTTTTTCAGCACTACGGCCCCTGCCCCGTCGCCAAACAAGACGCACGTAGTCCGGTCTTCCCAGTCAAGAATTCTGGAGAATGTCTCGGCTCCAATGACCAAAACTGTTTCGGCCTGGCCTGCGCGAATAAAATTATCAGCAACCGAAAGTGCATAGATAAAGCCGGAACATACAGCCTGAACATCAAAGGCCGCACCACCCTTCATGTTCAGCATGGACTGAACCCGGGTTGCGGTTGACGGAAACGTGCGATCCGGTGTTGTGGTTGCAAGAACGATCAGATCAATTTCATCGGCGCTGGTTTTGGCATGCTCCAAAGCGCGAATTGCGGCCTTGTATGCCAGATCGGAAGTGAGTTCGCCATCTGCTGCAATGCGGCGCTCGTTAATACCGGTTCTGGAGACAATCCATTCATCGGATGTGTCGATGGACTGTGCAAGTTCTTCATTGGTGACGCGACGTTCCGGCAGGTATGACCCGGTTCCTGCTATATAGGAGCGTGACATCATCATGAATTTACTTCCTCAACCACTTCTTCGGCCTTCAGCTCTTTTGCCAGCTCAGCAAAATCATGTTTGATTTCGTTGTTCACGTTACTGGACACCAGCTCTGCTGCCACTTTAATAGCATTTGCGAATCCGGCAGCGTCAGTTCCACCATGGCTTTTAACACAAATTCCATTGAGGCCCAAGAACATGGCCCCGTTATATCGCCCTGGGTCGAGCTTTGCTTTGAGCTTGTTAAGTGCGGGCTTTGCCAACAGTGCACCGAGCATGGCCAAAGGTGACCCTGTCAGTGCCTTGCGCAGGAAGTGAGTGACCAGTCTTGCCGTACCCTCTGCCGTTTTCAGCGCCACATTTCCGGTAAAACCATCTGTGACAATAACATCTACTGTGCCAGAACCAATGTCGTTACCCTCAACAAAACCGTAATAGTCGATGGGCAGGTGCGTGTTTTGCAGGATTTGGTCCGTCTCTTTGACCGCTTCATTG
>JABJOR010000114.1 GCA_018664265.1 Rhodospirillales bacterium | reverse complement strand
TGCTGCCTTTGCAAAACTGACGAGCGAGTTTACAGATGCTTCCGCCAATGTTCGCTCAACCACGGAACGCGAGCGCATCCGCAACGAATGCTAATAAGATGAAATCTACACCGCCGCTTGGAAGTACTGAATTCGCTCAATTGATGACGTGTTTTGGAACATTCGAGATCGCCCCGGTTGTTTCTGTAGGCGTTTCGGGTGGAGCTGACAGTCTGGCTTTTGTAATTCTTCTGGATGCATGGACTAGAGAGCGCGGTGGGCGCGTCATTGGCCTGAGCGTTGATCATGGATTAAGGGCCGAATCCGGTGATGAAGCGATACAAACAGGCAAATGGCTGCATGCCGCCGGCATTGAGCACCACATTCTTCCCTGGATTGGACAGAAACCGACTACGGCTATTCAAGCTCAGGCCCGATTGGCGCGCCGGGAGCTTTTATTGAATTGGTGTCGGGATGCCGGGATTTTGCACTTGGCCATGGCTCATCATGGCGATGATCAGGCAGAAACCTACATAATGCGCCTTGCAAAAGGCAGCGGCACCGATGGTCTGGCTGGTATGCCCATGATTAAGGAGTTCTCACAGGCCAGAATTATCCGGCCTTTGCTGACTATCGAAAAAAACCGACTTGTAGCTACCTTACAAGCTATGAAGCAGGACTGGATTGAAGACCCGTCAAATATGATGGAGCGCTTTGAACGTGTTCGAGTGAGAAATACCCTGATGTCAATGAATGATGCGGGGGCAAGCGTTCAAAATATCGCCAGCGCCATGGCAGATTACGGTCAGACAAGGGCGGAGTTGGATGTAGTCTGTGCATCTGTTTTGGCTCGGTGCGCCCAATTGCATGGCGCAGGGTTTGCGCACCTTAACGCAACAGCCTTATGTGGCGAAGGGGATGTGCTGGGGATACGGGCTCTGGGACGTTTGTTGCTAGTTATTGGTGGGCGCGAATATGGCGCTGAGAGGGATAAATTACATCGAGCCTATGAAGCTCTTAAATCAAGCAACATTAAACGGGGGATTACTCTGGCGGGATGCAGAATTATTGCAAATAAGGATGGCTACCTGATCTGTCGGGAAAATAGAAATCTTCCGGGCGAAGTCGTAATTAATGCTGGCGATGCAGTGTACTGGGATCAACGATTTCGTTTAAAAGCGAGTGTTGGAGGGCAATCCTGTGTGCTTGCTCCGTTGGGAGAAAATGGTTGGCAGGGTATTGCCAAGCAGAATCCGGAATTGAAATCGTCTAAGGTACCAGTTGTTGCTCGATATTCACTACCTGCTTTGCACAGCAATGGCGTGGTTACCCAGGTTCCTCATTTGGACTTTGATATCAGCAAACACTATGGATCGCTCCTGAATTTAAACGAAGTTGCTTTTTCACCACGAGAACCGGTTCTTGGAGCAAGTTTTGCTACTGTTTAGGGCAATTTAAGCTGTGAATACGGTTGCGTCAGCCGTTTTGCATACTATCTCTGTAGGGTGTAAGCTATTTCTGTGTTGACGTAGGCGCTGGGATGTATACTTTTCAGCGCCTGATAGAATATTGAATGCTGCCAAAAGGCAGCGGAGGACTGACGTTTGAATTTCAGCAAGAATCTGGCGCTTTGGGTCATTATAGCGCTTTTGGTGTTTGCCCTGTTTAATCTTTTCCAGGGTGCATCTCCGCAATCTCATCAGACCAGTCTGGCGTATTCAGACTTCCTGACTTCGGTTGAGAGCGGCGATGTCCGTGATGTGACAATGAAGGGCAACGCAATTTCCGGGCATTTCCGGGACGGCCAGATCTTTGGCACCTATGCTCCTGATGATCCTCAGTTGATGGGCAAGCTATCTGATCAGGGTGTTCGGGTTATGGTCACGCCGGACGATGAAAACTCCCCAACTCTATGGGGCATCATTATTTCCTGGTTCCCCATGTTGCTGTTGATTGGTGTCTGGATTTTCTTCATGCGTCAGATGCAAGGTGGCGGCGGCAAAGCCATGGGCTTTGGCAAATCCAAGGCAAAAATGCTGACAGAAAAATCTGGCCGGGTAACGTTTGAAGATGTAGCCGGTATTGATGAAGCCAAACAAGAACTTGAAGAAGTTGTTGAGTTCCTGAAAGAACCTCAAAAATTCCAGCGTCTTGGTGGTAAAATTCCAAAAGGTTGCTTGCTCGTTGGGCCTCCGGGTACAGGTAAGACCTTGCTCGCGCGTGCTATTGCAGGCGAAGCCAATGTGCCGTTCTTTACGATTTCCGGCTCTGACTTTGTTGAAATGTTTGTTGGAGTTGGTGCCAGCCGTGTTCGTGATATGTTTGAACAAGGCAAGAAGAATGCCCCTTGCATCATCTTTATCGACGAAATTGACGCCGTTGGACGTCATCGTGGCGCAGGCCTCGGCGGTGGTAATGACGAGCGCGAGCAGACCCTTAACCAGTTGCTGGTGGAAATGGATGGATTCGAGAGCAATGAAGGCGTGATCCTGATCGCAGCCACCAACCGTCCTGATGTTCTTGACCCGGCACTTTTACGTCCCGGTCGTTTTGATCGTCAGGTCACCGTTTCCAATCCTGATATTTTAGGCCGCGAGCAGATCATCAAGGTTCACATGCGCAAAGTTCCGCTTGGTCCTGATGTTGTGGCTAAAACCATTGCACGCGGTACACCCGGGTTTTCCGGTGCTGATCTCGCTAATCTGGTGAATGAAGCAGCCTTGTTAGCTGCACGGCGTAATAAACGCCTTGTGACCATGGCAGAATTTGAAGATGCCAAAGACAAGGTTATGATGGGCACAGAACGTCGCTCCATGGTGATGTCTGAGGACGAGAAGAAACTGACCGCCTATCATGAGGCCGGACATGCCCTTGTTGCTTTGCATGTGCCCAAGCATGATCCCTTGCATAAGGTTACCATTATTCCGCGCGGACGAGCGCTGGGTCTAACCATGTCTTTGCCGGAACGTGATAAATTAAGCCAAAGCCAGTTGGAACTCGAATCCATGTTGGCAATGGCTTTTGGTGGACGTGCGGCAGAAGAG
>JABJOR010000113.1 GCA_018664265.1 Rhodospirillales bacterium | reverse complement strand
GTTACTCTGAATTTGGAGCAGATACAGTTTTTTCGAACTTCGGATAGTTCTTGTTATTCCAGCGTATGGTCCAAGCCGCAACCATCAGGGACAGAATTGAAGCAGCCCCCAGCCACTTCACAAGCCTGATCACGCTATTGGCATTCTTTTCCAGTTGCTCGACACTTTCAAGGTAGGTCACACTGGTTTGATCGTCGGGGCCTTCATGGGGGTTTTTCTCTTGCAAGGCCCAAATCATGACTGGCAATCCGTCATTACGTGCCAACTCGTCCTTATCGACCCAGATATCAATGTTAAAGAATGTGTATTCCCGAACATAGAAATACTTCGGGTGATTCCACGGATAACGGTATTCATGCTCGTCATCCTTAAAGCGCATATAGACCGATGACAGAACCGGCAGCATGGAGCCGCCCTTATCCGTGATATCATCGCGAATTCTGGAAGTCTTCAGACTACCGCCAACCTTGACCAGTTTATCTTCGGTTGGATAAGGAACTGGCCATATGGCCCAGTAAGCTACGGAAACAATAAAAATGCTGAACAGGCACACAGCAATCCACGGCCATATGGCACGCGGGCCTGCCTGTTTAACTTTTGCCTGTGTGCTGTAGAGCATGATTAAATCATGTACCGACTTAAGATCCGGCCTGGGAGCGGCGGGAAATTTCGTTCAGGCCATCCCCAAGCGTTGGTCTGTTTTCTGTATAGAACAATCCAAGGGCAGGTTGCTCAGTTTTCTGTGCCTCATGCATTGCGGCCATAACATCCGACTGATCATGATCATCGGGCAAGCCACGCACCATCATCCCAAGGTTCTTATAGGTTTTGGTTGTCTTATCAAATGTTACGCAAGGCGACAGCACATGCAAATAGGAAAATCCGCGATGGGCAATGGCCTGACAGATCATTTCTGACAGATGCCCCGGATTACCCGCATAGGCTTGCCCGACCCAGCTTGCCCCATGGGATAATAACATCATCAATGGATTAAGCGGCCGATCCTGATTGCCAAACGGCGATGTTCCGGTCTTGAAGCCCAGCACAGATGTAGGCGAAGCCTGACCTTTGGTTAGCCCGTAAATACCGTTGTCGAACAGGATGTAGGTAATATCAATGTTGCGTCTTGCTGCATGGGGAATGTGCGCACCACCAATGGCAAACGCGTCACCATCGCCGCCAACCACGATGACGGTCTGGTCTTCCTTGGCAACCTTAATGCCGGTAGCCACTGGCAATGCCCGTCCGTGCAGCGAATGAACACCGTAAGTATTCACAAAAAACGGAAAGCGCGAGGCGCACCCGATTCCGGACACAACCGTTGTCTCACAAGGGTCAATTTCCAACCTGTTGAGGGCAGCGGTTACGCTTTCAACGATTGAGAAATACCCGCACCCGGGGCACCACGTTGGCAAAGATTTGGATCGATAGTCCAACCGACCGCTGCGGCTGATCTCTTCCAGTTTTTCTTCCAGATAAACAGGGGCTCCAATATTTGTCATATTCCGTTTCCTGATCCTGTTCTATTCATTTCTATTCAGCCGCCTTACGGCGTTTTGGTTTATCCGCCGCAAGGATTTGAATTTCTTCTATGATATCATTAACTGCCATGGGTGTCCCGGTTACCCGGTTCAGACGGTGGACCGGGCGACCCAAAGTCCCCATGACAATACTGGCAAACTGCCCTTCATAATTCAGCTCAGGCACCAGCACCACATCACAGTCATCCATAAATCTGGATATCTCATCAACCGGCAAGGGCGAGATCATAACCACTTTCATGGCAGAGCAGGTAATGCCCTGTTTACGCACCGTGATCATGGCCTCCAGGCATTCACCAAAAGTCGAGCCCCAGGATAATACCCCGACCCGAACGCGGCCTTTGTCACCAAACCGCTTTGAGGTAGTAAGGTTCGGGTAATTGATAGCTGTCTTCAATTTTTCATGGCGCTTGTGGCTCATGGCTTCGTGCATGGCTGGCTGATCATTGGGTCGTCCCAACTCGTTATGTTCCAACCCTGTAATTGTATGTTGCATACCCTGTTGCCCCGGAATTGCCCGTGGGCTGATAAAATCCGGTGTCAGTTTATAACGTTGATAGGCATCACCCTTACCTGGTTTCTTAGCCCACTTGGTTGCATCCAGCTTGAACGGGTTTTTGTTTGGCAAGGCAACGGCTTCATACCGGTTTGACAGATACAAATCGAGCAAAACAATCACCGGTGTCTGGTACTTCTCGGCGATCTCGAACGCAATGCCTGCACACTTGAAACAGCCTTCCACATTAGTCGGGGCCAGCACAATGCGTTGGGCATCGCCCGCCACACCACGTACTGCAAGATTAAGATCGGATTGTTCTGTCTTCGTCGGCATCCCTGTACTGGGGCCACCGCGTTGAGACACAAAGATCACACACGGGACTTCGGCGATTGAACCAAGTCCCATGACTTCGGTCATCAAAGCAAGCCCCGGCCCGGAAGTCGATGTGGCAGAACGAGACCCGGTAAACCCGGCCCCAACGATAGCCGCAACGGCTGAGATTTCATCTTCGGTTTGTAATAACCGTCCGCCACGCTTGGGCATTTCCTTTGCCAGAATTTCCATAATCGATGTTGCTGGCGTTATGGGATAGCCAAAGAAGGTATCGATTTTTGCACTGAGACACCCTCGCGCCACAGCAGAATTGCCGTGCATCATCAGAACTTTTTCGCTCTTCTTGCGTTTGGGTGGGGGGCCAAACCCGTTTATATCAACCTGAAATGTCTTGGCACCATCATCATAGCCCAGATCAAAGGCTGCAATGTTAGACTCCGTTACCTCAGCAGGCTTGCCTGCAAATTTCCGCCCGATTGTCCTGTGGAACAGGTCCCGCGGCAGTCCATAAAGACCCGCAATAAATCCAACAGCGACAATATTACGAAACCGCGCCCCACTTGTGGCACGTTCAGAAAGCTCTCGGAAGGAAACACCATAAGGCAATTGTGCCGGTTTCAGGTGGCCCGACATATGCTCGCCTTCTTCAACCGTAGCCATCGGTCTGTCTTCGTAAATAACCGCGCCATAATCACGCACTTCGCCCACATGGGGAATGGCGTGAGAATCATCAAGCGATAGCAGAACATCAGACTGGGGCTTCAACGAGTAAACCTGATCGAAGGTTACACGGGTCCTTGCAATACACTTGCCAAAGCCCCTGATTTCCGGTGGATATACATCAAAGGCGATAATCTGATATCCGGCCTCTGCCATGGCGCGTTTGAAAATATCGCCTGCTGCGATTGTACCATCACCGGCTGAGCCACAAAAAGAGACCTGCATATCTGTGAGTATTTGAGGTCTGTTTGCCATTAATCATGCTCCCAGTATGGTGAATGCAGCTCACCTTTCTTGGTTATTTTAAGCTCATTGGTCTGTGCGGTTTTTATTTCCCGGTTGTCGCCTGTCATGTTGTGCGCAGCTAGATGGCCCATTTCTTTGACGTTGTTCCAGCCGTAATAAAAACTGTAGCGGTTTTCTTCCGGCGACCAAATCTGACAAACGTCGCCTGCGGCCCATATCCGGTCATTGGTTGTTTTCAGCTCGGGGTTCACCAGTAACCCGCGCTCGATATCCACATTGGCTCCAATCATAAAGTCCAGTGCAGGCATCAGGCCGTAAAATGGCATGACCACATTGGCAAGCTCCGCCTTGCCTTTTTCAAACACCAGTCGACGGGTGTATTTCCCGGCCTTGCTGGAACTGTTGACAGGCTCTACTGCGACAGGCTTGCGCCCGAACACAACTTTGATGCCCATGGTTTCCAGGGCCTTCACGTAGGGAGCAGTGTCTTCCGGTTTGATCTCATGGGGCCAGAACAACAGCTCATTGGCATAGACTGTTACGTCATGGCCTGCCGAAGTCAGATACCGGGCCAGATCAAGCCCCACCATGTCGCTGCCCAACATCAGGACTTTGCCTTTTTTCCCAAGGCTGTCACGAAGGCGAGCAGCATTACTAAACGTCGAGAACGGATTCATATAGGGCAGAAATTCACGCAAGGCTTCGGGCATGTATCCTCCGCCACCACTTGCCACCAATAATTTGTCATAAGACATCTCTTCCTTATGACGGAAGTTCAATTTGTTTTCGCGAGGATTTACCCCGGCCACCCAAGTATTGCGGCGCACGGTAATTCTGTTGTCTTCATAAAATTCCGGCGGGTAAACCAGCAACTCACGCCAGTCATCGACACCTTCAAAAACCCGTGGCAAATCATAGCGACTGATAAATTGCAACTTGCTGGCCGTGATCACCGTTATTTCGCTTTCAGGGTCCCGAAGGCGTAATTGACAGGCAGCTTCCGTTCCAGCCGCACCAGAACCAATGATGGCGTATCGAAGTGGTTTTTTCATGGCTTGTCCCCTTTCTTGGCAGAGGCATCAGTCCCGGAAATATTTTGATAAAACATTTCGTTCTTGGTTATTGATATGCAATGGGTCGGGCAGACCATGTAACAAGCGCCGCACCGAATGCATTCATTGTTATCAACCCAGATGGCCCCCGTCTTGTTCCATTCTTTTGCCTCGCGCAACAAACCATAAGTGCCATCCTTATTGATGTTCACACCTTCGACCAGTTTGATACAATTTCGTGGGGCAACTTCAATACAGGCCCGACAATAAATACAGTTATCAACGTCAATTTCATATTTCAGATAACACAGGTAACACCGCTTGGCTTCTTCTGCTGCGGCTTCCAGTTCGAGGCCTTTTTCGACTTCCTCGATCATGTCACCATCGCGATCTTTTATAGGGGCAGTCGGCATTTCCTGTAGCGGAATGAAATCATAGGACCGCTCGCGCAGAGGATTTTCAACGGACTCAACCTTGACCACTTTCTTGCGACGTACGCGCCCCATCAGCCAGCTATCCATCTTCAAGGCAATTTCCCGGCCATGCCCAACAGATTGAATAACAGTGGAAGGACCGCCAACGTAATCACCGGCGGCAAAAACGCCTTTACGCGATGTCATCCCCTTATCGTTGATTTTGACACAATTCCAGCGGTCCAGTTCCAGTGGCTCATCCAGATAATCATTTACTGTCTTCTGACCGATAGCGATCAGCAGGGTATCGCATTCAATATCAAACTCGGAGCCTTCAATGGGAATAGCTAGACGCCGACCATTTGCACGCCAGCCGCCCAACCTGTTTTGTGTAAAACGAACACCTTTCAATGAGCCGTTTTCATGTGTCAACAACTCGACAGGGGTTCGAAGGCCAAGAATGTTGATGTTTTCGCGCTTGCACTCAAACAGCTCTTCCTTGGTAACAGGGATGTATTCTTCGGTGGTGCGTAGATGTATGGTGACTTCTTCCGCCCCCAGACGGTAGGCAACACGGGCACAATCCAGCGCGGTAAAGCCTGCGCCGACAACGGCGACACGTTTGCCAACTTTCTTTTCTACGCCGCGGTGCATCTCCAGCAGAAAATCGAGGCCATATTCAACACCATCGATATCTCGAGCAGGGTCCTTAACATTGCCACTGGTGCGCAAGGGAAGATGGATTGCAGCCATACACCCGGTGGATAGCAAAACAGCGTCAAATTTCTTGCGCAGGTCTTTGAGCTTTACGTCCTCTTTGCGGGTTCCGACAGCTACGCCTGTCTTCAACTCCACACCAAGGCGCACAGCGTTTCGGATTTCTACATCAATGACATCGCGCGGCAGACGAAAAGCAGGAATACCATAATTCAGCATGCCGCCGGGGTTTTCTTCGCGCTCATAGATCGTTACGTCGTGGCCCAGCGTCGTCAAATCATAAGCCGCCGCAATCCCCGCAGGCCCCGCGCCGACAACAGCCACACGCTTGCCCGAAGGCGTAAATAAGCTTTCATTGATCCGGTGGGATGATGATTTGTTATCGGAAGCCACTCTTTTTAAGTGGCAAATTGCAACGGGCTCGCCATTACCGGGCCAACCGTGACGACATTCAGCTTCACACGGACGCGAACAAATCCGGCCCAGCACACCGGGCAAAACATTTGCCATACGGTTTAATTCGTATGAGCGACCATAGCGTTCTTCGACAATGGATCGGATATAGGCCGGGATGTTGGTTCCGGCAGGGCAGGCTGTTTGGCAGGGGATGTTTTCCTTAACCCAGCCAATATCACGCGGGTCTGTGGTAAATCGAACTGTGGTTTCAACTCGTTTGCCAAAGGCCTGTACGGTTGAGAAGTCTTCACTCTCCGAGAGATATATTTTTGAATTTCGTTCGCCAGTCATCCGATCCCCGATCCAGACTTAAAACATCAACTTTCTTTCAGATAGTGCTCCTGTTTCACCCGCAGCTTACAAATTGCAATCCATTGGTGATCAAAAAACACCGAATCTACAAATAAGTATAACGCGCCTACAGCAGCATGCAATCGACAAACAGGCGACCTCTCCAAAAGTTGATTTTTATTATTGTGAAAAACAAAATCACGCTGCCAGAGCGTTAAAGTTTTTTAATATAGTCCATGACATAACTTAAAGTGGGTTCAAGCAAGGGTATGGCATTATCAATGGTATTCCAGTCTTCTCCCTTACCAGCCATTTCCAATGTTTCGCTGAGATCGGCAAGAGTATGCGCGCCAACCGAACGCGATGAAGACTTCAGCTTATGCCCCGCAGCACCGACGGCCTTAGCGTCACGGACTGTATAAGCATCATTGATTTCCTTAACAATATTCATTGAAGGATCTACAAAATCCTGAAGGATTTCCTTGAAGGTATCGGCATCATCCCCAAACACATCCATAAGAGCAGAAGAATCAATCGCATCATTGCTCCCACCATCGCCGTCACTTGGCACACTATCCTTTGTAACAACAGGATCAAGCGTCGCGATCTCTTCCTCAGAGGTCTCCTAGACTTCCGGAGCTTCCAATTTCTCCCGTGGCTCAAAAGCAGGCATCCACTTCCTCAACATGGCCTTTAGATCATTCATCTTTAAAGGCTTGGAAAGGTAATCGTCCATTCCCGCGGCTATACACCGTTGGGCTTCCCCTTCAAGGGCATTGGCCGTTACGGCTATGATAGGGGCACGTTTTTCTGATCCGGCCTCATCACCACGAATTGCTGCGGTTAGCTCGAAACCGTCCATGTGGGGCATGTGGCAATCCGATAGCAATATACCATAATCGCGTTCTCGCCAGGCCTTCAGTGCGAGCTTGCCATCGTCTGCAATTTCACAGGTATAGCCCAGCATTTTAAGTTGGCGCTGAATAACATTCTGATTGGTAATGTTATCTTCGGCCAACAGGATTAATGTACCTTGAGCCAATGCTTCTTCAACGGACAAAGCAACATACGTCTTTGCTGTTTGATCTTCCATGTCCGATTTCACAAGCGGGCTGGCACGACCAACGGCCACGGCCACGGCATTTATGAGTTGTGACTGACGCAATGGATTCCCATCCACCGAAATAACATCGGGGCCCTGGATGCGCGCACTGCGTCGTTGACCATCCACCATGAGCAGAAATCTTGTCTTGTCCGACTTGTATTTCTCCACGATTTCACATTGGCGATCTTCACTAAGGTTAAAATCACACGCCATAACATCGAAGGTCAGACCCTCTGCATGAAGAGTCGAAATTCTATCGTCTATTTCTACATCATTGGAGGCAATATGGACTTCGACGCCCCAATATTCCAAATAGCGTTTTATGGCAAAGCCAAGCATTTCGCTTTCCGTGACGATTAACAAACGAACGTCGTTCAGGTTTAACTTGTTCGATATTGCTTCTTTTTCATCAGCCAATGCCAAAGGAATTTCGACGGCAAAAGTTGAACCCGAGCCAACCGCGCTCTCAACAGTGATCTCGCCATCCATTATGTCGGTCAGGCTCTTGCAAATTGTCAGCCCAAGGCCGGTGCCGCCAAAGCGACGTGTCGTGGAAGTATCTGCCTGAGAAAAAGCTTCAAATAATTTACTCTGGGCCTCTTTTGAAATTCCTATGCCATTATCAACAACCGAAATCTTGATCCGTATGCCGTCTCCATCCGTCGATACTTTATCTGCCCGGACAATAACTTCGCCTTCATCCGAAAACTTCACAGCATTCCCAGTCAGATTGAAGATGATTTGCCGAAGCCGCACAGGGTCGCCAAGTAAGTTTTGTGGAATTTCCGGATCGATATACGAAACGATCTGTATGTTCTTTCTTGAAGCATTAGGTGAAATCGTGGCAGCGGCCCCTTCAAGAACGTCAACCAGGGACAGGGGAACGTTTTCAATATCCAGTTTACCGGCTTCAATTTTTGAAAAATCAAGAATATCGTTGATAACCGTCAGCAGAGAATTTCCAGAATCCCTGATCGTATTTAACATTATGAGCTGATCATCATCCAACCTGGTTTGCGAAAGCAGGTCCGCCATTCCCACAACGCCATTCATGGGGGTTCTGATTTCATGGCTCATGGAGGCAAGGAATTCCCCCTTTGCTTTTGTCGCCAGCTCTGCATTATCTAACGCAACCTGAAGCTCTACCGATCGGTCCTCGGCTTTTTGACGTAATGTTTCTAATTCTTCTCCCGTTTGCTTTCTGTTCGCAATGTCTTCTTCAATCGATTTTGCCATTTCATTGAATGTCGAAGCCAATTGGCCAATTTCGTTATCCGAATCAATATTGGCGCGCTGCTGATAATTGCCCTTGATCATACTGCTGGCAATCAGTGTTAGCTGTTCAATGGGCGCGACAATTTTCTTTGTTCCCCATAAGAATTCAAACACTGTTGCCGCGATAATGATAAACAGCAAAAATCCATAATTTTTGAAAAGTTTATCTTTCTTGGCCTTAAGTTGTTCAGAAGCATGATCTGCATTTTTATCAACGGTAGATATAAATGAATCCAGCGTGTCCATAATCCTGGCTTCTGATCTGGAATATTCCTCATTGTGGAGTAGCTGCACAGCTTTTGACGTTTCTCCTGTGACCATAAATGCTATGGCTTTGTCTTCGATCTCTATAAGAACGCCGACAAGTCTTTCGCCCTCTCGTAGGAAAGAGTATTCTGCGGATGTGACACGCCCGCCGTTAGTCAATTCAATAATAGCTTTTGACTCATCAATATCCGCAGGTTCATAAATATCCGATAAGTCAACATTTACAGGTAGTGGCAGTAAACCGGTTCCGTTGACGCTGGTCTTCTCGTAAAGCTCAAGATAAACAGGATTACCCGTAACGACGTAGCTGCGAACGTTGTGCGTAAGCTTATGGGTGCGGCTGCGAAGTTGGTCGGACAGACTATAAGCGATAAACCTGCGCTGTTCGCTTTCGTATAATTCTGAGCTGATATTATTGTGCATTACGGTAAGCGTTATCATGCTTGCAATAATAAGCATCGACAGTAGAAGGCTACGATTGGATGTTTGTCGAATTTGCATTTAGAGTCCTACTTGAATGATGCGATTTAGTTGGAAAAGGATAGACCTTCTTTTCTGTGTTGTTGAAAAAGAAGGGACAAAATCACACTGACAATAGGAAACAGTGTCAGCAAAGGCATGGCAATATTGCCTACGACAATAGGGCCTTTTCCAGCGGGCAACACAAAGTAGAGCAATGCTAAAATTGCCAACTCAACAGAGATGCCAAAAACGTATTGCAGATACCATTTGAAGGCCACCTTGAATTTAACAAGCATGTAGCGCCAGAGGAAACCAATTAGAATTGAGATTATGACGGTATAAACCCCCGGAACCCCCCCTGCGCCACCCTGGTAGTAGCGATAAGAGGCGCCAATAATCCCGCCGATGATAACGATGCGCCAATTCAGAAAAATTGCACAACAGCTTAGCAAAACCCAACGAGCATCAACGAAGATGCCTTTATGGAGGTTGATCGGATTGCTCAATATGGCGACGGTAATCAACCCTATTGCGATCCCGGATGCAAAGACCTCAATGGTGTCATTGGGGAACTTTATATTCGTTGTCGCAAAATCATACACGCTCACCAGCGCTAGCAATATTAATGAACTAAAGACAAAATCCAGGAAAAATGAGCTAAATATAAAGTCTACAAAGTTCTCCATAGCACCGCTTTCTCCTTAAAGGACGGATATTTATTTTGGCTTGCCAAGCAACGCTTATAATCAAACAAGCTGAGTATTTCAGAATTATTATGATCCGTCCATAACATATGGGGGAATTCACAGAGTAGTTCAAGGTGGGTTTTATTTGGATAAATTGCAGGATTTGCTGCCCCTACAACAACGTTAAGGACTTGCGGGTGTGGTTAAAATTAGATTCTTGGTAGCACCAAATTTAGGAGTTTCGCTTTTCGTGAAGGCGCGGGTGAACACTGTAGATATTTCAGCAAGATCCAAGTTTTTGGTCAGAGCTTTTTTCAATCAAAAACTTGTCAATTGTTCCCAATGCTGAACAACGATAAAGTTCACCTTATAGATAAATTTAGGGGCTGACCCAGCTAACGCCATTTAGGTGTTATTATGGGCAGCATGAGAAAGAGCCAATTATCTAAAGCAAAACAAGATCGTTTAATCGAGCATTTTGTAGCTGGAGCTACGGCTCGGTGTACCGCCGATCTTGTCAGAGTTAATCCAAAAACAGCGATCTATTATTTCTATAGGTTGCGAGAGATCATCGCCTACCAACTTG
>JABJOR010000112.1 GCA_018664265.1 Rhodospirillales bacterium | reverse complement strand
GCCTGACGGACATTCAGGCCATCCTTGACGATCTTGTTGGCAACCGAGAGCGGATCGTCGATCCCAAGCAATGCACGCGCATGCCCGGCAGACAGCTTGCCGTCCTCAATCATAAGTTTAATAACTTCCGGAAGACGCAACAAACGCAATGTATTGGCAATGTGACTGCGGCTTTTACCGACCACGTTGGTCATCATTTCCTGGGTATGGCCGAATTCTTCAATAAGGCGCTGGTAGCCATCGGCTTCTTCGATGGGGGACAGATCCTGGCGTTGCAGATTTTCCACAAGGCCGACTTCCAAAGCCTCGGCATCGGTAAAATCTCTAACGATTACAGGGACTTCGTGGAGCTGCGCTTCTTGTGAAGCGCGCCAGCGACGCTCCCCTGCAATGATTTCATATTCATTATCACGATCCGGATGCGGGCGAACCAATAAAGGTTGCAACACGCCTTTTTGCGAAATCGACGCCGCCAACTCTGCGATGGCCACACTGTCCATGGCATGGCGCGGCTGGTATTCACCCGGATGCAAAAATTCTATGGGAATGGTTTGAATGCCGCTTGAGCCACCCGTTGCGATTTCTTCGACGTCGGCTTCATCTCCAAGGAGGGCACTAAGCCCCCGGCCAAGAGTTTTGCGTTTTGAATTGCTCATGATTGCATTGCCTGTCGTTCACGGTGAATAAGTTCGCTGGCGAGATTGAGGTAGGCTTGAGAGCCAGCACATTTGATATCATAAATCAGCACCGGGCGTCCGTGGGATGGTGCTTCCGAGACCCGAACATTTCGGGGAATAACTGTTTTATATACCGTATCGCCAAAATACTCGCGCACATCATTGGCGACCATTTCAGACAGATTATTGCGGCTGTCATACATGGTCAGCACAATCCCGCCAATATCAAGGCCGGGGTTAAATCTGACCTTGATCCGCTCAATGGTTTTTGTGATATGGCTGATCCCTTCCAATGCAAAAAACTCGCACTGCAAAGGCACCATAACCGTATTGGCGGCGACCAGTGAATTGATCGTCAGCAAACCAAGAGCAGGCGGACAATCAATCAGGATATAATCATAGTCACGTTGGGTCTGGGCGATGGCATCACGAAGGCGATATTCACGGCGGTCCGTATCAATCAGTTCAATCTCGATTCCAGACAAATCCATGCCGGAGGCCATGATCTCAAGGCCGGGAATATCCGTGGTATGAATGGCTTTTGCAAGCGGCGCTTCACCCATCAGCACATGATAGGTATTGATGGTCCGCGCCTCGCGTCCAAGGCCAAGGCCCGTGCTGGCATTACCCTGCGGGTCCATATCAATCAGCAGCACCCGTTTTTGAACAGCAGCCAGTGCCGTTGCCAAATTTATCGCCGTGGTGGTTTTGCCAACGCCGCCTTTTTGGTTGGCGATAGCAATTATCCGGGGCTTATGGTCTGAAGGTTTGCCAGTGATCGCGTCACCCGCATCCAGCGTATTCATAGTCTGGGTCATAAATTTTTAAAACCGCCAATATCTAGAATAACACTCTCGGGATCTGTCACACTCCCGTGAGTTTCAAAGTCTATATGCCATATAGTCTGGGACTGCGTCAATTCATCTTGCCAGCTTCGGCCCTTTAAAAACAGCATTCTGGTTTTGTTTATGCGTAAACCATCACTGAGGCCCAGCAACTTTTCCAGAGGAGCGCAGGCCCGCGAGGTTATGATATCGGCCTTTGGGCCATCATAGTTTTCAATGCGCTCGTTATGAATGATAGCACTGGCCCCGGTGGTACGGATGGCCTGGCGCAGAAACTCGCATTTGTTGGCGTCGCTTTCAATCAGATGGACGTGGGTCACGCCAAGTATCGATAAAACCAATCCCGGGAAACCTGCACCGCTGCCCAGATCGACCAAAACTGCGTCCCTGTCTCTGGGGTCGATCAAGCTCCACAATTGGGCACTGTCATAAAAGTGCCTGCCGACACTGTCTTGCAAGGATTTCGGGCCAACCAGATTAAAACGCTTCTGCCACTTGTGTAAAAGGGCATCATAGGCCTGAAGAGACTCA
This sequence comes from Rhodospirillales bacterium, assembly GCA_018664265.1. GTDB lineage: Bacteria > Pseudomonadota > Alphaproteobacteria > Rhodospirillales > Casp-alpha2 > JABJOR01. Next base: position 2,518 of record JABJOR010000112.1, on the reverse strand, counting down.
AGTGCTTGATCATCTATATCAATTGCGCCTTGTAAGTCTTCAAAACTCATATTTTCAGACGGCATTGTGTCTATGTTCCTGCATTTAGAGTTATCTCTGTGACTGCAATCATGGTTAATTGTTTCACGTGAAACATTTTTAGAATGAATCGAGAATTGTTTCACGTGAAACATTTTGCGCCATTTGGACCTGAAATTGTTTCACGTGAAACATTTTGGGCCTTTTTGAGCTTGAAATTGTTTCACGTGAAACAATTTACACAATTCACTCTACACCATAGAGTGTTTCACGTGAAACAATTCATTGGTTGGATTGTGCAATATTTGATGATTTTGATCGTTTTATATAGGTCAGCAGAACCGTGAGCGCCGCCGGGGTCATGCCGGAAATTCGCGCCGCCGCCCCCAAAGTGGCCGGACGGGACCGGGTTAGTTTATCGCTGACTTCTGTGGAAAGCCCGGCGATACCTTTAAAAACCATGTCACCGGGAATGCTCAGAGACTCGTCGCGGCGAAAGGCTGCGATATCATTATCCTGACGGGCCAGATAGCTGGCGTACAGGCCTTCTATTTCAAGTTGGCGAACGATGGAGCCCTCAAGCTGTTTTAACTCTGGCCAAATGCCTGTCAACCGTTCCAGGCTCATATCCGGGTAGCTCAACATGTCCCACGCCGTCCGGCGCACACCATCCATATTTACATCAATGGCGTGCTTGCGTAATTCATTGGGGGACGCCTTCAGGTTTTTCAATATTTCACGGCCCAGTACCAAGGCCGTATACTTGTCTTTAAAGTGAGCGGCGCGCTCGGCACTGATACAACCAAGCTCAACGCCCATAGATGTCAGACGCTGGTCCGCATTGTCCGAACGGATGGACAGCCTGTATTCTGCGCGGGACGTAAACATCCGGTAGGGTTCTTTGGTGCCCAGATTAACCAGGTCATCCACCAACACCCCGATGAATGAGGATGCCCGGTCCAAAACGAACCCGTCTGTATTTCCACTTGCCTTTAAGGCAGCATTCAGGCCAGCCAGAAGGCCCTGTCCGCCAGCTTCTTCATAGCCTGTGGTGCCATTGATCTGCCCCGCCAGGAAGAGCCCCGGAACGGCTCTGGCTTCCAGTGTGGGGCCTAAATCCCGGGCATCAATGTAATCATATTCAATAGCGTAACCGGGCTGACAAATACGGGCCTTTTCAAGGCCAGGAATGGTCTTGATAAACTCCAGCTGGACATCTTTTGGCAGGGATGTGGAAATCCCGTTGGGATAGATCGTGCTGTCGTTAAGGCCTTCCGGTTCCAGAAAAATTTGATGATGTTCACGCTCGGCAAACCGCACAACCTTGTCTTCAATCGATGGGCAATAGCGGGGACCGGTGCCATCGATCTGACCAGAATAAATCGGTGCGCGATCCAGATTGGCCCGGATAATATCATGGGTAGCCGCTGTGGTGCCTGTTATATGACAGGGTATCTGAGGCGTTGAAATCGCGTCCGTCATATAGGAAAACGGCAGTGGAGGCGTGTCGCCGTGCTGCTCTTTCAATGAGACCCAGTCTATGGTTGTACCATCCAGACGTGGTGGCGTTCCGGTCTTCAGACGACCCATGGAAAAGCCCAGCCTGCGCATTGTGTAGGCCAGAGAAACCGCAGGTTTGTCACCGATCCGTCCCGCCGGAAACACCACACCTCCCACATGAATTTTACCGCGCAGGAAAGTACCGCTGGTAATCACCACAGCCCCGGCTTTTATCTGCTCGCCGCCCTCAAGAACCACACCGCCAATACGGTTGCCCTCACCCACGATCAGATCATCAACAGTGCCCTCCACAATGGTCAGGTTTTCAACCTCAGCCAGCAAAGACTGAACGGCATTTTTATAAAGCGCTCGATCAGCTTGCGCGCGCGGCCCGTGCACGGCTGGGCCTTTGCTTTTATTGAGCACCCGAAACTGGATACCGCCCAGATCAATAGCCTTTCCCATGATGCCATCGAGAGCATCGATCTCCCGAACCAACTGGCCTTTTGCCAAACCGCCGATGGCTGGATTACAGGACATCTCACCAATGGTTTCAATCTTGTGGGTAATCAATAATGTCTTCGCCCCAAGACGCGCAGAAGCCGCCGCAGCTTCCGTTCCAGCATGGCCGCCACCGATTACAATTACATCCGTTGTTTTTGGTTTCGTCTTCATTTCATTCAGCGTCATTCTTTATATCGAATCAACAATCAGTCTAGTTTGGAATTATTCTAAAAATGTTTCACGTGAAACAATTTACGGTTTCAATGCCTGTATTGTTTTTGATAAAGCTTTTATATCTCTACTTTCCAATGCAAAACTCGGAAAAGATAACGTCCAGTAAATCTTCAACACCAACCTGGCCTACAACACTTCCCAGTTCCCGCATTGCCAATCTAAGGTCCTCTGCCCAAAGCTCTGATCCAGAAACTGTGAGGGCTCGCGCCAAATACTCAACGCAACTTGCCAAGGATTCACGGTGGCGCAGGCGTGTTACGAG
>JABJOR010000111.1 GCA_018664265.1 Rhodospirillales bacterium | reverse complement strand
TCTCGTCTGGTCGAGCACTGGCATAAGTCAAATTATTTTACAGTGTTTTAAATTATTTCAAACTATTCCACACTGTTTACACATTAAAAAAGTTTGTTTTACAGTACCAGGATAAATCTAGTGATCCAGTTTCAGTTAAAAAATCAAGATTACACCAACACAGAAAATCAGCTTTCAATACTAAAAAAAACAAAGCAATTAATTAGGATGTAGCAGGCAGATATTACACGTTACTTCGGTTTTTACAAAACCGAAGTAACGTGGGGAGACATCAATTATTAAAAACATGATTGCTATAAAATAGCCAAAAATGAAAGCTGCACATATTGGCATGTAATCGCTTATTATTGATAGCTGATCACAGATATAGTGAGAAAAAACAATCTGCCTTAACATACTTCTATGTCAACAGTTCTTGACTGTCTTACATGCAAACAGGCTTATTCATTGATGCAAACATGAGCATAGGACCGCGAGCGCGCTTTCAAAGGGCGCTGTAGCGAGTGGGCCTATGCGGTAAATAATAAAATCCGAAACAGACATTCAGAGTTAGCTTTACCCAGTCTGAACGGAGGTATAGCATGTTGCCAGAAGAGGCCGAGATTAAATAGTTGTGTTAATGTCCATGTTTAGAACTGAAGTTATTTGTAGGGCATAGATGTTTCAATTAATTACTCCCATTTCATACTGGGTTCTGACGGTATTATGGTTAGTGATCCTTGGTCTATATTTAGTCAGACTCAGGCATATAAAATCCATTGATGGAACTGTAGCAGTCCTTCTCACTATTTTAGCCGTTGATGCATTTAGGACAGTATTCGAGAGCGCATATTTCGGACTATATTTTAATTCTTTGTTCGGAATGTTGCCGAAGGGTATCTATGAAGTCCTTTCGCTTCCTGAACTCATAATAATACCAAAAATAATCAATGTTATTGCCGGGATATTGGTCTTGGCTCTCCTTATACGGCGTTGGGTGCCTCGCGAATTAGAAGAGCGAGAACGCCTCGTGGGCAATCTTCGTGCAGCAGTGGTTGAGTCCAACCATAATGAAGCAAGATTAAATGCAATTTTAGATGGGATTTCGGATGGTGTCATTTTTGTTGATATAAATCGCCGAATTGTGGCTGCCAATAAGGGTATGGAGAAAACATTTGGCTATACATTTTATGATCTCGCAGGAAAGACAACTTCCATGCTTTATGAAAGCGAGGATGAATACGAACGCCAGGGCCGTATTCGTTTTAATCTTTCAGCGAAGGAAAAGACAACACCGTATGAGGTCAGTTATCGACATAAAAACGGTGAAGTCTTTGTTTGTGAAACACTGGGGGCCACAATCAAAGGGGCAGATGGCGAAATCCAAGGATACATCGGCGTTATGCGCGATATTACCGAGCGCAAGCAAGTAGATATACAGTTAAAATCTCAGATCACTTTTCTCCAAACGCTTATTGATACAATTCCCAACCCTATTTTCTACAAAGGAGCAGATGGCACATATCTTGGATGCAATGAGCCTTTTGGACAATTTATAGGGAAATCAAAGGAAGAAATCATTGGTCGCACGGTATTCGAAATTACGTCTAAAGAGCTTGCAGATAAATATAACAAAGCCGATCAAGACCTGTTTAACATAGGTGGCACTCAAACCTATGAATGCCCGGTCCAATTTGGGGACGGTAGTATCCATGAAGTGATTTTCAATAAAGCCGTATATTTAGATGGTGATGGAACGTCTAGTGGTATTGTTGGTATCATATTAGATATTACCGACCGCAAACGGGTAGAAGAGCAGCTAGTCGCAGCCAAGGAAGAGGCTGAGCGAGCCAATAAGATAAAATCAGAGTTCCTTGCCAGTATGAGCCATGAATTAAGAACTCCCATGAATGCCGTATTGGGGTTTGCACAGTTAATGCAACATGATCCCAGAAATTCTCTTACTCCCAATCAGAGCGATTATATCGGCCACATCATTGAAGGTGGTAATCATCTACTTGAACTTGTTAATGAAATTCTTGATTTGGCTAAGATTGAAGCTGATCATCTTTCACTAACGCTTGAAGACGTTAACAGTAATGATGCCGTATCAGACGCAGTGATGATGACAGCTACACTTGGAGAAAAACGGAAGATAGTTATAGATGACCAGTTCAGTGGTCGCGCGCCGACATTTCTTCAAACTGATAAAGTACGGTTTAAACAATGTCTCCTTAATCTTCTATCCAATGCGGTGAAGTATAACAATGATGGGGGAATAGTAACCGTGGATGGAGAGCAAACCAATGATGGCTTTTTGCGCATATCAATAACTGACGAAGGTTGTGGTATTCCCAAGAAAGATTACCCTAGAATGTTCCAGATGTTTCATCGACTTGATGGTGATCCGACAATAACAAAAGAGGGGACCGGCATTGGCTTGACCGTTACCAAAATGCTTATAGAGCGCATGGCTGGACGTATTGGCTTTAATAGTGAAGTTGATGTTGGGAGCACGTTCTGGATTGAGCTTCCTCTGGTTTCAAATCAAAATGTCCTGATCTGATCTGAGGCCATGAAGATTGGTGTCGAAGCCATAGACAATGATCATAAGGTTCTCATTAGGTTATTGAACCAGATCATGAACCCGTCAATCCATACAGCAGAGATTGATACTGTGGTGGATGAACTGTTGGAATATACTGCCTATCACTTCCAACGAGAAGAAATGATTATGGAGGTGTGTGAATATCCAGGGTTGGAAGAACATCGTTCTCTTCATAAAAATCTTATAGAGGAAGTCTCTGAACGTATGCAGTTATGGCGCAATAACAACGCCCCAGAAGTCCGCTCACAGTTTTGCTGGTTTTTACAAAATTGGTTATTCCAGCATATTATGAAAGAGGACAACGATATTTCTTTATATATACGCGGGAAAGATCAGGCCATTAAGGAGGCTTTGAAAAACTTAAAGAGCAGTATAGATAAGTAGCTCCTTACACCAACACAAATGTATTTAACCAAGATCAAACACAATTTCAAAAAGCTTCGATAAATATATTGAGCTTTTAATTCTATCCATCAAGCAAATTAAACACTGGAACAAACATGCAATACACAGGAACAGAGGTATTCTTCAATCATGATGATTTGATTGTCAGCAAAACCGATCTAAAAGGTAAGATTACCTATGCCAATCATACCTTTTTGGAGATTGCAGGTTATGAAGAATCAGAAGTTGTCGGCAAACCACACAATCTTATTCGACACGCCAATATGCCACGTACAGTCTTTGAATATCTTTGGCTGACAATTCCCAAAGGTGAAGAAGTTTTTGCCTATGTGGTGAACAAGACAAAAAACGGTGATTATTATTGGGTCATTGCCCATGTCACACCAAGCTGGAAACAGGGCGAGATTATTGGTTATCACTCCACACGACGGGTTCCAAATCCGAATACCATTAGAACTGTCATTGAACCACTATATGATCAACTTCTTTCTGTAGAAGCGAAAAATCCAAGCCCAAAGGGCGGAATTCAGGATGGCATGTCGGCATTAACCGGAATGCTGAATGATAAAAATGTTTCTTACAACAAACTTCTCTCCAGCCTAATGAAGGATGATTGATATGAATACCATGGTGGATGAAATTGTGCCCGGTGATGAAGTTAGCGAAACAGCGACAGCAGAAGAACTGCTCAGTGCTACGAAATTTGAGCAAATACTGACTGTTATTGACGATATATGTCAGGGAGATTTTGAATCAAGAATATCTGATATTACTCTTGTTAACGGTATGGAACGGATGCTGTGTCTCAAGATAAATGAAATGATTGATCGTGCGGATGCCTATATTCGTGAATCAACAGCCTGTATGGAATTTGTTGCCCGAAACAGATATTTTCGGCGGGTTGCATCTCATGGGATGCTTGGTGATTATAAGAATGCCGTTAATGGAATGAACAAGGCAGCCGATAGCATTGAATCCAAAATAATGACTTTTGGTGAAATGGTTGAAACAATCTCAGCAGCTTCACCAGAATTGAATGCCAGTGCTCAATCCATGGGTGAGACAGCAAGCCATGCAAGTAGTCGTGCAACAACAGTTGCAGCCGCCGCTGAAGAAGCAGGTTCTAATACAGAAACTGTTGCTGCAGCGGCTGAAGAGCTAAACTCTTCTATTCAGGAAATTAACCGTCAGGTATCCCAATCCGCTGTAATGGCGAGTGATGCCGTCATTGAAGCTGAAAATGCTAATGATCTTGTCAATGGGTTATCAGAATCATCAACAAGAATCGAACAGGTGGTTACTCTGATTAATGACATTGCCAAACAAACAAACTTGTTAGCATT
>JABJOR010000110.1 GCA_018664265.1 Rhodospirillales bacterium | reverse complement strand
TTAAATCTCTCTGCTGGCGTTTCATATTGAAAGGTCTTTCGTGGCTCTCATTTAATTCACGAGTGTACATGGAAGTGATCTTGTCATTGAAGCCATCAAAACGACGCTGGTCCTTTTTGACGATCTTCGGCACGAAACCGACATTGCGATCACACGGAAAGGTAATCACCATCTCGCCATCTTCACCAGTCAGGCATTTGGTACGGTGTTTAAGCGAATAATCTATTTGTATAGATAAATTTAATATAAACCTATACATATATCTTTCTGAGTTTACCCTCATTGATATGGGCAGGAAGCAGGAAGCCATTTTTTACATGTTAGAATCCACATGCAAAACCCAAATCCCATTGGGTGTTTTCATCTTAATTTGAGAGGATAAAGAATATGAAACGCAGACAGTCATAAATTTTGGCGCAGTTGGCACTACTAGTACTGTTAAATCATGGGGAAGTTATCGGCAAACTTAAAGGTAAAATTCATTTCAAGGAACGGTCGCACATGTCAAACAACTCATCCCCATCTGCGGACAATAATTTGCATGGTATATTGTTGATGCTGGCAGGAGTTTTCGTGCTTGCAATCATGGATGTCATAGCAAAGTTACTTGTAGAAGCGGATTACTCCCCCTTCCAAATTCTTGCCTTTCGCGGCTGGATCATTTCATCGTGCCTCATAGGATGGATAGCATTTCGGGGGCAATTGCGTGCTCTGAAAACAACTCGGTCGCGTGATCATGTACTGCGTGCCGGGATTGGATTTTGCATGCCTTACTTGTTTTTTACAGCCCTTGGAACCATGCCAATTGCAGACGCCGTTGTCATTTTTTTTATGGCACCTGTTATAATGACCATCCTATCCATTCCTCTATTAAAGGAAATTGTCGGAACGCAGAGATGGGCCGCCATTGCCGTTGGCTTTATCGGTGTGATCATTGTTATCCAACCCTCTGGAGGTGCGTTTCAGGTTGGCACTATCTATGCACTTGGGGCCTGTGTTGCCTATTCTTTGCTTGGTATTATGGACCGTTGGATGGGAGAAACTGAGCCACCTATTCGTCTGGTATTTTACTTTAGTCTTGGAAATGCCGTTATTGGTACTTGTGCTTTGCCATTTGTATGGAAACCCATGCCAATGATGGATGTATTGATTATTCTCGGCATGGCGGCTGTTGCTATGTTTGCTCATATACTTATAACCTCAGCTTACATTAAGGCTCCCATTAGCGTAATCGCACCTTTTGAATACTCTGCTTTAATTTGGTCAACCATGTTTGGCCTGTTGATCTGGAGTGACTTCCCAGCTAGGCATGTCTGGTTTGGGGCGGCAATTATTGTGATCAGCGGAATCTACATGGTTCACCGCGAACACGTGAACAACAAAAACATCACCAAGGAAGCCAGAGAGATTTAAATGGAATTTTAACTGAACATTTAGCCAGATACTTGATTTTTAATTTCGAACCACTGATAGCTTTCATATATGCTTCAGCTATAACGTTATGGTCTTTGCGGTGCTCGTCTATCTTGTCTGCTATTTCTGTTTTATCTTTAATCTCTTAACGGTCATTACGATGTTTCAAAATTCTCTCTTACAGGTGGTCTCAAAGTACGTGCAATTGACCCAAGGTAGGAAATTTTATTGAGTGTTGAAGAAATAAATAGCTATATAGTTATAATGAAATTTTCCAAATTATTAACGACGCACATTTTAAAAGGAAGTTATTTGTCGTGAAATGAGCTGCTATGCGGATACTGTTTTGCAAACCAATCCTGGCAAAAACCTGAAAACAATTTCATGGCTCGTGTCGGAATCAGTTGGCCATGATGTGCAATACCTAGCTCTACTTTGGGGATGCACTCCGCTATGTCACTCACCCCGAAGGGGTAACGACAGACCTGATAAAAAATGCCACATTCGAAATTGAAATCGCCTGTGAAACCTTTGAGGCTGAGGCATCATTGAAACCTTTCTATGACCCCACCGGGGCCAAAGTTAAAATGTAATCAAGCAAGGATACATATAAAATGACTGTTAGATTTTATTTTTTGGCTGAGAACTGAGTTCCCAAGCGGTATCTACTACCGGGATGATAAAGCCAGGCTCGCGTGGCAACTTTGCTATGTGTCCAGGTTCGACGGTGCAGAAGAAGGCAAGGTTCCTTTTCAGATATTTTAAGTAACTCCTGTATGCGTTCATCGGGCATCATCGCTTCGACAATGTGCTCCGTCTGTTCTATTGGCCCCAAACGCATCAGATACTTATTCGGTGTAATCTTGGTAAAATCCTGTAATAGGTAGTCTGGTCCAACTTCTGGGTTTACGTACCTGTCTTCCAATTGAATACACCAATTTTCCTCGCGGTGGACAACCACAGAATGGAACACGCTAGCCCCAGGTTCCAGTCCCAATGAGGTCGCGACAAAATTGTCTGCCTTTTCCTCTTGCAAAAGATGAACTGTACTTGTGTGACGGTGACCGCGTTGTTCAATTTCTGTAGCGATGTTGTGAATATCAAGCAGTTCGGCAGATTGGGGCATTTGATTTGATACAAACGTGCCAGCACCTTGAACACGGTAGATTAAACCTTGGGACGACAATTCACGAAGAGCGCGATTAATTGTCATCCTGCTGGCAGAAAATTCTTTGCAAAATGCTATTTCTGTTGGAAGACGCGTTCCAGGCTTCCATTCGCCACTTTCTATGCGTTCCAGTATGCTATTCATCACCAGCTGATATAGCGGTTTTCTTTTCATCTTTACTGTTGATCTCCGTGTTCAAAAATACTGAGATTAGTATTTACCAATGAAAGCCGATTGCTGGTTGCATCTCCCGCTCTTCCTCCAAAACCATTATGTTACCAAAACACAGACTCTATAGACGATGTCAAGGGCATTAAGCCAGAGGCGATTCACTAATCATCGTGAATTTTGGTGGGGCTTTCAAGTGTCAATTAATTTGTATAGACAAATAATAAATAAGATCGTACATTTTTGCTTCCTGAATTGATCCTCGTTGATTTATAGGCTGGAGGCAGGAAACCATTTTCCACTTGTTGGAAAGCAACATGCAAGATCAGAACCCTACTGGATGTTTAATTTTAATTTGAGAGGATAAAGTATATGAAACGCAGACAGTTCATAAAAATCGGTGCAGCTGGCGTTACCAGCACTGCTGCTTTAACACTAGCGGCACCTGCGATTGCCAAGGATATCAAGCAATGGAAGATGGTTACGTCGTGGCCAAAAAATTTACCTGGACCAGGGGTAAATGCACAAAAAATTGCAGATATGATCACCAACATTTCCGATGGTCGTTTGGAAATCAAATTATACGCTGCTGGTGAAATTGTACCTGGCAACGGGGTTTTTGATGCAGTATCCGAAGGTACAGCTGAGCTTTATCATTCGGTTCCGGCTTACTGGGGATCCAAGTCCAAAGGGATATTGATGTTTGGATCACAACCTTTCGGCTTGCGTGCTGACGAGCAACTTGGCTGGTTGAAGCATGCTGGCGGACAGGAACTCTACGAGGAAATGTACGCACGTTTCGGCCTTAAGGCTTTTCTATGCGAAAACACCGGGCCTCAGTGGGCTGGTTGGTTCCGCAATGAAATAAACTCACTTGATGACCTTAAGGGGTTGAAGTTTCGTACCACAGGTTTGGCATCCGAAATGTGCTCTAAGATCGGTATGGCGGTTCAGGCAATGAGTGGAAGAGCCATGTTCCAGGCTTTACAGTCCGGCTCACTTGATGCCGGCGAATTCATTGGTCCTTGGACAGACAGTGCCCTTGGATACTACCAGGTAGCCAAAAATTATTATTGGCCAGGTGTTGGCGAACCTTCTTCTGCAGCAGAACTTGCGGTTAATCTCAAGGAATGGGAAGCCCTGCCTGATGATCTCAAGCATGTCGTAAAATTGGCGTGTGATAGTGTTTATATATCTTCGCTGACCGAATATCAGACCAATCATGCAAAGGCATTGGTCAAGCTTGTTAACGAACACGGCGTCAAGGTTCACAAGTTACCTGACGATGTTATTGAAGCTATGGGAGAAGCAGCAAAAGAAGTCATCGGAGAGTTACGTGAGAGTGATGATGATCTGATTCGTAGGATTGCGGAAAGTTTTGTCGCTTATCGTGATTCCATTGGAAGCTACATGGTACATGCCGATAATGGTGAAATGAACGCTCGCAACCAGGTTTTAGGCTACTAATAGATAAAAGGGCGGAGACCGACTATGTCTCCGCCCTTCCTAAAACGGAGGATACTCATTGAAACTTCCTAACTGGCTCGATAGCATTAACCAACAGGTTGGCAGACTACTGCGCTGGTGTGTGCTGGCCATGGTGCTAATCCAGTTTGGAATTGTGCTTCTGCGATATGTTTTCAGCTACAGTAATATTGCCTTGGGCGAGAGTGTTTTGTACCTGCATGCTGCCGTATTGATGCTCGGGGCAGGATACACATTGATGATAGACGGTCATGTGCGGGTCGATATCTTCTATTCGA
>JABJOR010000109.1 GCA_018664265.1 Rhodospirillales bacterium | reverse complement strand
GATCATAGTCAGGCTTGGAGTGCTTTGCGTCTGAGTGGAACAGACGCAACCAAGGTTTTATCGCGACTATGCCCCGCAGACCTTCACCCCGAAGCATTTGCAGGGAACACCCTCATTCAAACAAACATGGCAAGCATGTATATCCTGTGCCGGCACACACCGGATGAGGCCAACAGCTTCGATCTCTATATGTCACACAGCTACAGCCGAGCTTTCTATGAAGCATTGCGCGATGCTGTAGAGATAGGCTAAAAAATCCCTACATATCAATTTAATCATCAAGGCCTGCATTCATGTTTGATACTAACAAAAACCTCCTGAATGAAATCCGTGACCGTTTTTGCCATGTTGATCACGACGATCAGCAAGGCTCTCGAATTTTCTTTGAAAATGCAGGTGGAGCACTAACCCTGAAATCTGTTGCGGAGCGCTCTGCTATACTGGCAGCTATTCCAGACAATCAAGGGCGTGACAACCAGGCCTCAAAAGAGTTGGTCAACATTATCAATCAGTCCAAAGCCGATATCCGTGTGTTTCTGGGAGCCGCCGAAGGCCCTGTATTTGTCGGCGAGAGTGGTACCGAATTACTGTTTAGATTGATCAGCGTCGCCATACTGGGCGCACCGGAAGGTGGCGATGTTGTGGGCAGCACGCTGGAACACCCGGCCTCCGTCAGTGCTTGTGAACGTTGGTCTAAAATCGCCAACCGCAATTTTGTTCGCGTGCCGCACAATGATGAGACAGGCACTGTCACCGCGGAGGATTACAAGCCTTTCATCACCAAAGACACACGGGTCGCAACAATCCTGCATACCAGCCCGGTCACGGGCATGTCGGTGGATGTCGAAGCCATTGCAAAACTGATCCGTAGCGTATCGCCAGATTGTTTCATCATTGTCGATGGTATCCAACACGCAGCCCACGGCCAGATGCATATCGACAGCTACGACATCGATGGCTACGCCATCTCTCCATACAAAATCTTCTCACGTCACGGCTACGGGATTGCCTGGGTGTCGGAGCGCATGAGCACCCTGCCCCACGATCGTCTGATAGGATCACCCGAAGATAACTGGGAACTCGGCACACGCGACACCGGGTCCTATGGAACATTTTCCGAAGTGGTGAATTACTTCGACTGGCTGGGTGGTCACTTCACGGATTCAAATGATCGCCGAGCAAGAATTGAAGCCGCAGGCAAAGCCATACACAAACACGAAAAAGACCTGACCGACGCCATGTTACACGGCGTTGATGGTCAACCCGGGCTGGTCGATATGCCCGAAGTCGGCATCATCGGCGGGATTGATAACCCGTGTCGCGAAGGCTTGGTCGCCATCACACTGGAAGGTATGTCGGCTGTTGATCTGGTGAGCGTCCTGCGCGAGGCCGGCATTCGAACCCACGCCCGAAAAGCCGATCACTTCTCAGGTAATATTCTTATACCGTTAAATCTGGATGGCTGTGTGCGGGTATCCATGTGCCATTACAATACGGAAGGCGAAGTCGCGCAGTTCTTAAAAGTGATGCAGGAAATTATTGCAGCGTTTTAATCTTTAGCCACCATATCCAAAAATACATTTGTTCCCCAGCTAATATCCTCCTCGATTAATTTAGAGGCTAGCTCGCTATTGCGGGACTTAATCGCCTTAGCAATTTCCTTGTGAAGAGCCCGCCAGTGCGGCTCCATTTCAGACATTTCTACTGAACGGACATATTCGGCCAGAAATGGTCCAGTCAATGCCCATAAGCGCTCGATAGACCAAACCAGCTCTTCATTGTTTGAGGCAGCATAAATAGAAAAATGAAAATTATAATTACGGGAAAAGTAATTATCTGCGTCACCTTCCACAACATCTTTATCCATTTGTTCAGCAAGGTCGATGAGTTGATCAATTTGTTTGCCCGTCATCTTTTGTGCAGCAAGAGACGTCGCAATGCCCTCCATCTCGGCGCGCACAAAGAACTGGTTTGAAACCCGTTCCGCATCAAGATCGGCAATGCGATAGGATTTATTAGCAGCAGAAACCAACAGGCGCTCTGTTGCCAGACGCTTGAGGGCTTCGCGAACTGGCATGGCGCTGACATCAAGCTTTGCTGCAAGTTTACGTATGGAAAGAACATCGCCGGGGCGATATTCGCCAACGATCAAAGACCATTTCAGATCTTGATAAATCTTGTCGCTGAGTGATATTTCCGCCATTTTATTATGCTCTCATCTTTTCACCTTTGGGATCGTATAAAGGGCTTAAATGCAGTTGGGCCGGGCGCATATTGCCAAGAATTTCAACGGCGTATTCGGCCCCCTCATCAAGGGCTTCCGGCTTGATATACCCCAGAGCGATACTTTGTTCTACCGTTGAACCATACCCGCCTGACGTGACATAGCCAACCCATTCTCCATCGCGGAAAATGGCTTCATCGCCCCAGGTATCGGCACCATCTGCATCAATGGTAAAGGTGGTGCGAACTTCGCGAAGTGGTTCATCTTTTTGCGCCAACACGGCTTCACGCCCAACAAAGTCTCCCTTATTAAAGTTGGTGAACATGCTGACACCAGATTCAAAAATGGTGTAATCGGGGGACAGTTCCAGCTCCCACGCCGGAAAACTTTTCTCCAGCCTCGACCACATCAGAGCGCGGGTTCCCGATTGGCCAATTTCAAGGGGTTTGCCCTCCGCCATCAGTTGATCATAGAGGGCGCGTTGGTACACTTGCGGGCAATAAAGCTCGTAGCCTGCTTCGCCTGTATAGGACACCCGGACAACCGAAACGCCAGGCGTGTTTCCAATATCCATCACCGCGTTGTTCATAAACGGCAGTGCAGATGTGGATACATCCCCGTTCGCCAGCTTGCCGAGAAGCTCCTGCGCATGGGGGCCACAAATATGTAACCCAGCCAGATCATTCGACAGATTACGAACTGTAACGCCATCAGCTGGCAGGTAATCCTTGAAGTGTCGCAGATATGGAAGTTGCATGAAATCGGCACTGAGCAACAAGAAGGTATCCTCGCTGAACCGATTAACCGTAAAGTCGCCAATGACACGGCCTTGTTTGCTTAACATTTGACTCAGCACTGTCTTGCCTGCATGGGTGGGAGCCTTGTTGGTCAGCATATGGTTCAGCCAGCCTTCTGCGCCCGGCCCGCTGACTTCCAGCTTGGACATGGCGGAGTATTCCATTAGGGAAACGCTGCTACGCATGACACGACATTCGTTGTTAACGTGTTCAAACCAATTAGGGCGGCGGTAGGTCAGGTTATCCTTGGGCTCGACACCTTCCGGTGCAAACCACAACGGGTGCTCACAACCATAAGCCTGCCCGAAGACCGCATTTGATTGTTCCAGACGGTCATGCACAGATGTCACTTTCAACGGACGTCCTGCTTCAATTTCCTGATAAGGATAGGCCCGGTGCGAACGATGCTCATAATAATATGCTGTGCGTTCCATCATATAATTTTTAGAAGCCCAGTTACCAAAACGCGCAACATCCCAGATCGCAATGTCCATGGGCGGCTCGCCTTCCGCCATCCATTCAGCCAACAACATGCCGATCCCGGCGCCCTCATTAAAGCCTTTCATAACGCCATTGGCGCAGAAGTAATTGGTCTTGTCCGGGTGAGGCCCAAGCAAAGGAGCCAGATCAGGTGAGAAAATCATCGGGCCATTAATCACCCGCTTGACGCCGACTTCACCCACACACGGTACAACATCAATGAATTGTTCAAAATTCCATAACATGCGATCCAGATCGTTTGGCAACAATTCATGACCGAAGTCCAGCGGTGTCGAGTTTGGCGACCAATGATAACACTTGTCTTCATAGGCACCGACAAGCATCCCCATGCCTTCCTGGCGGGAATAGACGTTAACTTCGTTATCATTAATCTCGGGCAGTTCGAAATCCAGTTCTTCAATCTGCGGAATATTTTCGGTGACAAGGTAATGATGCTCGACAGGAACCAGCGGCAAAGTAATACCGGCAAGGGCTGCTACTTCGCGGCCCCATAATCCGGCAGCATTGACCAGCTTCTCGCACTCGATTGTGCCTTTTTCTGTGACGACCTGCCAGTGACCATTGGGTAGCTGGTTTGTCTCTATCACCGGATTGAAACGCTCAACAGTTGCGCCAAGATCACGCGCGGCCTGGGCAAAGGCATTGGTTGCGCTGGCTGGGTCAACATGCCCTCCCTCGACTTCCCACATGGCACCAATCAAATGATCCGTATTGATAATTGGTGCTTTTTCTTTGGCTTCCTTCAGTGAAATGAATTCTGATTCAATTCCCAGACGACGCACCGCGCTCTGCACGACGGTGAATGACTCTTTTTCTTCCTCTGTGCGGAACAGATTCAAACCGCCTGAAAAGTGAAAACCACAGTTGTACCCCTGTTTCTCAAGCTCCTGATACATATCAAAGGTGTACTTGTGCATCTGGGCTGCCGGGTTGGGCCCCAGAACCGTAAACAAACCACCCGCAGCATGCCATGAAGATCCGGATGTCAGTTCCTGTCGTTCTATCAGGATGCTGTCTGTCCAGCCCATCTTTGCCAGATGATAGAGAATGCTGCACCCCGTTATGCCGCCCCCAATAACAACGACCCGTGCTGTGGTTTTCATCGTCTGTAGTCTCCGATAATATTCATTAGTACTGTTCTTTACGTTTTGCCATATACGCCTGAAGCTCTTCATCCATGGCCTGATCTATGGGTGGTTGCTCATACTCATTGAGCAATTGCTTCCAGATGGTATTGGCGCGCTCGGTGGTTGTTTTTGATCCGTCTTCTTCCCAGGTCTCGAAGTTTCGCCAATCTGAAACCAAAGGCGAATAGAACTCTGTCTCATAGCGCGCAAGGGTATGTTCGGCGGCAAAGAAATGTCCACCCGGGCCGACTTCATTGATAGTATCAATTGCCAACGTGTCGTCATCAACGACGATGGGGTCCAGCGTTGCCGCCATCATTTGTAGCATTTCAGCGTCGAGCACCAACTTCTCAAATGAAGCAGTCAGGCCCCCTTCCAACCAACCAGCGGCGTGAATAATAACGTTCGTATGTCCCATAACCGTTCCCCACAGGGACATTTCACTTTCATAAGCGG
>JABJOR010000108.1 GCA_018664265.1 Rhodospirillales bacterium | reverse complement strand
GGCACAGCGCCCGGTGCATAAAAATAATCATTTAAATCATTACGTCGAACCAGGGCAGCGCCCTCCAGAGCGACCCCGCCAAAGGCCCCAAAGCCCGGCCCGGCAAACGCGACAATATCGGCTCCCAGACTGGTCGTCGTTGCCCCTTCATAACCAATCCCGTTCCAGCCCAGCATAATACCCATTTCCGCACCGATTTTTCCCTGATGTTCAATAACAGCCGTCAAGGCTTCCGGATTGCGAATGATCATGATGATTGCTGTTTCCTGTAACCCTGCTTGCAGCCCAACACTGCCTGCGCTGAGCAGATAAAAGGCCGGGTGGCTCCAACCTGAACCGCTGCGCGCAAGCAGGACGCCGGTTCCGGCTTCCACCCCGGCGATGAAGCCGCCCTTGACCACACGGGGGAAAATCAGAACCCCGGCGGCATCCGGTATCAGGGTATCAATAACGGACAAATCCGGAATCGCCCGAAAGGATCGCAGGGACATTTCTGATTCTTCCAGAATCATCGGTGCGACATCTTTTGGTGGATCTATGTACTGAGCACAGCCAGCCCCAAGTGCCGATAGCGAAACGCCCCCTACGGCGGCAGCGTATTGCAGGAAAACGCGTCTGGTTTGATTATATTTTTTCATCATGGCCTCTTTTTTACCCATAAACTGATTACCGGATTGGCATGTTTATTCCACCTACACGCCAGGTTTTTCCATTGCCGTTCAATGTTCCGCCTTCTATATGATCCAATTGTGTCAGAGAAAGGTTATCAATTGATAAGGATAGCGCACGTTCATGCCCAAGCTCCAACGCTAGGGCAATTGCTGCACGAATACTGCCGCCATGAGCAACACAGATAATATCTTTTCCGGCATGTTGTTCGATCAGGCGCGCAATAGGCGACTTGCACCGCTCGATCACTGCGGCAAAACTTTCCCCGCCCGGAGGGGCATTTCCCGTTGGGTCTTTCCAAAATTCTGTATAAGCAGATTGATCAAGGGCTTCCATTTCGGCCCACGTTAGGCCCTGCCAATCACCGAAATACTGTTCTGCCAGATCGGGCTCGATTATATATTCTTCTGCAACGGGGCCGGACAATCCTGCTTCGCGAATGGCTGTCGCCGTTTTGGTCGTCCGCTTCAAATTGGTTACAACCCAAACAGCATCTTCCGGCAGATGTTTTGCCAGCGCGTCATAATATGGAGTCTCGCTAACATCGCAATCCAGATCCTCCTGACCGTACAGACGGCCTCCACCATTAATAACCGGGGCATGGCGCACCCACCACCAGCGGGTAATTTTTGGCGCATCTCCCGTTGATGAAAAACTGCCAAAGCGGGTTTGGTTTTTGGTCATGATATTTATAATATTTCTACTAGATCAACGGTCTTCTTCGTGATCTTGATCTGAAGACCGTTCAATCCGGCGTTTCAGCCTCATAAGCTCCCGACGACGGTCATCTTCTGCAATCAGGGTTTCCACATACCGCCCTTGATACAATCCAATACCGGCGGCCAGTCCGAAATTAACGGCTTCACGGTTATCACATCGGCAGAGAGCAACATTTTCACCCCCCATTGTATCAACCATCGTTTTCACCAGTGCAAGGACGTTCTCACCGCCATCTACCAGATCAGGGCTCCAGACCAGTTTTAACATATCCGCGCCGATTTTTTTGTAATCAATAATCTGAAGCGTTTGCAGTGTTAGTCCATCGAGGCAAATTTTATAACCCATGGACTGGGCGAACTCTCTGGCAAATATGAAGGCGCGCAAATCAGAAAAAATATCTTCCTTTTGTAGCTCGATAATCATACCGCCACGGCGATTGGCTGAGACACTGGCGTCAAAGTTTTGAAATTCATCAGACATTATGGTGCGGATGTTGATATTAAAGCTGATATCGCCGGAAATGGTCACCCGGTCTGTTTTGCTCAACATGGACAGCATTCGTTTGTCCAGTGTTTCGGTCATATGTTGAAACAACCAGCGATTAGCCAGAAGATTTACATCCGGCATCAGAGTTTCACGCAAATCCTGAATGGATATGAACAGCTCGCTGAAAACCTGTTCCGGAGACAATTTATCCGTTATCTTGCAGGCGAACTGGCGGCGCAACAAATTGGATAAATCAGCACGCTGAAGCGCGGTTTCCATACGCGCCAATATTTCCGGGCTTAACGGATCACCTAGTCGCTGTTTTTCTTTTAAAGCCGCGCGCGCATCCATGCGGCTTCGGCTTTCTTCTGAGCGTCGATCTTCCGCATTGACCAGAAGCTGAACAATATGCTGGATATCTGAAAACTGGGATACAGCATCAAACCAGGATGCAAAAATAGTATTGGAGTTGTCTTCATCAGCGATCAGCGGGTCATCACTAAACATATACCGGACTTGCTGGACAGCTGTATCCGTATCGCCTCGATATTCATTTTTAAAGAAAAAGAAAATATCGCCACTTTTTAAAATAAAAATCTGGCCTGCCATATCGTCAATAATATTATCAAAATATGACGATGCTGCACGTAAATGAGCCTCCCTTCGATTATAGGGACGCAAGGCCGACAAGTGCAACTGGACAACCGATCTTCCTGTACGATGTTCCTCCATGCGCTGAACATATTCAATAAGCAGCTTTTCCTGGCTCGGAATTTTCTTTTTTGATTCTGCTGATTCAGCCATCACCCCTGCCCCTTCTGGGCCTTTAAGGCCATAACCAGTTTATCTATATAATATCCCTGATACCGTGTAATACCAATGGACGCGCCCCAGCGAATAGCGTCCTGGCTGTCAACACGTGCCAGGATAACGCTATCTTTTCCAGCATGACGGACGACTCTTCGGACTTCATTAATGGAGTCATTATTTTCTTCTCCAGCAAATTCCGGGCCCCAGTTAATTTTCAGGAAGTCTGACAACAGCATGGACGGATCAAAGTAGTTTATGATCAGGGGGTTGAGTCCATCCACCAGCACCCGAAATCCGGCCTCATGAAGGAAATCACAAGCATATCGATAACCATTCATATCAGAAAATATATCAATCATCTGAAACTCAATGACAATGTTCTTGGCATTGTCTGCAGCATGTTCCTTAAATTTTTGAAATTCTCGAGACATAATCGTGCCAATATTCATATTCAGGCTCATGTCTTCTGTGAGCGTAGACAGATTACGTTTGCCTATGACGGCCAGCATCCGTTTATCCAGCGTTTCTGTCAGATACTGAAATAACCAGGGGCTGGCGAATAAATTGACACTCGGTGCGACACGCGCCTTTAGCCCTTGCATGGCAATGAAATATTCTCGAGAGACAATTTCACCCTTTTCACCTGGAATAACACGATAAACCGATTGATCCTTAATCAGATCAGCGATCTGGGTCCGCTTCATCAACTGATTAATTGCGGACAGATTAGCCGGCGACAGTGGCGTACCCAATTCAGCTTCACGCGCTTTGCCGAAACTGTCTGCCTTTAGCTTTTCCTTAAATTCCTTTGCTGCAGCAACAAATTCGTTGATCAGCGCAACATAAGATTGGAGCTCATCTGGTTGGGCAAGATCATGCCAGGTAGCAAACTCATCATCATACGACCCGGCTTCTTCTCTGGTCAGCGGATCTTCCGGAAAAAGGTTTCGGACTTTTTCAATAACCGCATC
>JABJOR010000107.1 GCA_018664265.1 Rhodospirillales bacterium | reverse complement strand
GATAACTACGGAATTGAAAACTTAATAACAGGAATACTCCAACTAGTCCCAAAGCAAATCCGCTTACCATGGAAGCCTGGGTTTGGGCCATTTCCTTATTTTGCCCTTCCAGGGCTAACGAGACGCCTGGATATTTTTCTCGCAGCTCTGGAACGAAATGCTTAAGAGTATCTTGGATAATGCTATTAGCATTGGCTTGCAGAACATTCACATCCCCCTGGATTGTAACAGTTCGAATACCACCCACACGATTGATCCGCGCAACCCCGCGATCTTGTTCTAATACTGCCACCACATTAAGCGGAACCTGAGCTCCTTCCGGTGTGGTTACAGTAAAGTAATCCAGATCTGCCAGGCTGTTACGATCATCACGACGCAAACGTACACTGACATCATAAGATTCACCGCCAATTTGAACTTCGCTCGCTGTTTCCCCCAGAAAGGCGGTGCGAAGTTGCCGGGCAACCATTTGCGCATCAATGCCGAGGGTGCTGGCCCCGTCCCGTAGACGCACCCGAATTTCAGGCTTGCCGGGGCGCAGGTCATCGCTGATGTCATAGACTCCTTCATAGCTGTTTAACCAAAACTGCAATTCCCTGGATGCCGCTTTCAAGGTTTTCAAATCCTGACCCTGTAAGCGAATGTCAATTGGTAAACCTGCTGGTCCAATTGTTGTTTCTGCAAATTTCAAGTTGATCACATCAGGCAGCACTCCGACTTCCTGTCGCCATTTTTGAAATACCTCATCGGATGTGGTGTTGCGAATTTCTGCACTTAAGAGATCGGCTGTAACCGTTGCCACATGAGCCCCTGACTCAAATGCATCAACGTTTTTGTTAAACTGAAACGTAACGTTGCGAACCAAAGGTTGGCTATCTGGCTGCAGTGGCGTTAATTCAGCATCGACACGCATTAATGCATCCCGCACATGGTCTGCCACGGACTCTGTTCTTGATAGCGGTGTCCCTTTGGGCAGAAGAATCCTGACTTCCAGTGTATCCCCATCCAATTCGGGAAAGGCCTTGAATTTCACCACACCACCGGCAAGCAGACTGACGGTTAAAAACAATAAACCAAAGGCTACACCCACTGTCAGATAGCGCCACCGCACACAAACCCTGGCTGCTCGCCCAACATGTTTGCGCATCCAGCTCAGACGATTTTCCACCCAACCCCGCAGCCCGGTAGGGTTGCTAATTTCATGATGCCCCATGGCATGGCAAAGATGATTCGGCAGGATCAGAAAGGCTTCCACCAAACTAACAGATAAAACGAAGAGCATGACCGCTGGTACGACGGATAATATGGAACCGATATCTCCTTTCAGAAACAATAGAGAACCGAAGACGCAAGCGGTGGTCGTAAAGGAAGCAAGAATGCTCGGAAACATTTGCTGTGCACCCTGAACGGCGGCTTCCAGCGGTTCCTTACCATGCTGGCGATGTCTGGCGACATTTTCAGAAATCACAATAGCATCGTCCATTAACAAACCAATGGCTATCAACAGTCCGACCATTGTCAGCATATTGATGGTGTAGCCTGTTACCAACATGACGGCGATGGCACCGAGGAAGGAGACCGGTAAGCCCATAGATACCCAGAATGAAAACCGCAGACCAAAGAAAATCCACATGGCCAGGAAAACCAGCAACAGTCCCATTGCGCCGTTATCCAAAAGTAAATCTAGACGATCCCGCACAATAGATGCGCCATCATTGGTCACCACGAGTTTCACACCCGCCGGTGAAATCGCATTTTCATGCGCAATGAAGCTGTTAACCGCATCGATAGCAACGAGGGTATCTTCTGTCTCAGTCTTGCTGATTTGCAGAAGAGCGGCACGCTGACCATTGAACTCTATCTTGTCTTCGTCCAGCTCAAATCGATCAGTGATTGTGGCGATGTCACCAAGAAGTACCTGCCCGCCTTGATCACCGCCAAGCACCACCAGATTAGCAAATTCGTGCACCCGCTCGCGCTCATCATCAAACCGTATAAGAATTTGACCACTACGGGTTTCCACGTCACCTGCTGGCAAATCTACGCTTTGCCGGGAAATCACATCGGCAACATCTTCTACCGACAGGCCGAACTGGCGCAATGTCAGATCGGCCAATTCTATCCGAATCTGATGATCCGAAAACCCTTGAATCGTCACTTCGGATATATTGCCCCAGACGATCATTCGGTCTTTGACCGCTTCGGCTTGGGCTTTCAAGTCAACCAGTCGTTTTGGCCCGACCAGCGCTACCGAGGCGACAAAGTCAGTGCGCCCGAGTTGCTTGATAATCATTGTTTCAGTTTCATCAGGAAAATTGTCGATAGCTTCGACTTCGGTTTTAATGTCCGATAGGAACCGGTCCAGGTTCTGCCCTTCGACCATTTTGATCTTGGCTTTACCGACGCTCTCCGAAGCTTCACAGGAAACTTCTTCAATATAGTTCACCGCATCCAGAGAATCCTCAATACGTTGACAAATTGCCTCTTCTACATCTTCAGCGCTTGCGCCGGGGAAAGGCACGGTGACCTCGACATAGCGTGGTTCTATTCGGGGGAAAGTCTCTCGCTGTAATTGGGGGGCAGCGAACAGCCCGGCCACGAGGAAAGCGACCATCATTAAATTGGCCGCTGTGGGGTGGTTTGCAAAATATCGAATCATCGTGCGCTCCCCGCACCGGATGCGTCCTCACTTAATTGGGCTTCCAGGTTGGTGTCCCGTACCGGATCAAGCAACATGCCATCCAATGCCGGAATCAAATCGGTTACAACCAACAATTCTCCGGGGGCAAGACCAGCATTCAAGGCTATGAAATTTCCCTGCACCAACCCAGTTTCGACCATACGACTAACCAATCGAGAGTCTGCATCCACCACAAAAATTTGATTATTTCGAACAGCAGAGCGAGGCACGACCACCATCGCTTTACGTGGGTTTGTCCGTAATTCAACTTCTACATACATGCCTTTTACCAAAGGCGGACGCTCTCCCGGTCTTGCGTTTTTATACGTATCATCCACTGCTACAATGACACCAACTGTACGGGTCTGGGGATCAATTGTATCGCTGATACGCTCTACCCGACCTTCCCATCGAATGATGTCACGACCTGTTCGCAAGCGAACTTCTGCCGTCATGCCCATTTCTGCAAAGGCCTCTTTAAAAGAGATAGGGGAGTATTGAATGTTTCCCGTGCTTTGCACGCTACTCAGCACATCTTTAAAAAGGGCGGTGGGGATTTGTGCTGCCACTTCCGAGGTTTTGGTTCCATCGGCAATGGCAATCTGTTGTCCTACCTGAACATACTGGGTAATTTCCACATTAGCTTCGGCAATGCGGGCATTGAATGGGAGACGCACGATGGTGCGTTCCAGGTCCAACTGTGCATCAGCCAATTGTGCTTCATAAACAGCTATCTGTTCTTTGATCACCCGGACTTGCGTCGGGATCAGTTTGAGTGAATTACGAAGATTTTGAACTTGTTGACTCTGTAATAGTGCATTGCGTTGCTCAGCATCCACGGAGGATTGTGAAACAGTGCCTTTTTTCTGGAGTTTACTTATTCGCTCCAGCTCTTGCTCTTTAATTTCAAGGGAACGTTCCTCAATTTCAAGTGAAGCCCGGGTATTTTTTTCTGTTACATGTAATTCATCCTGTTGGGCATCCGCGGATCGTAAATTTGCTTCAATCTGGGCGATTGCCAGATCATAGTCCGCCGATGAAATGTGAACCAGTTCCGTGCCTGCGGGCAACATTGCACCCTGTTTGAATTCTGGATGAACATAGATAATACGACCTGCTACTTCGGCGACGGCATTCCAAACTTTTTGTGGCGCAACAGAGCCATACCCTAACACTCGAGGGACCACCGATATTGCTGCTGCTTTGATCACGCGGACCTTGTGAGCAGGCTCGACAAAGGGGCGCTGTTCAGGTGGTTTTTTAGATGCAACCATAAAAATGATTATGATAATGCCAAGAATAATTGGTGGCAGAATCAGGAGCTTCTTTTTTATTGAGGTCGCCATTATCATATTCTCCAAAGATTGGATCGGAAACAGAGAGCTTCCAAAAGTATTCTGTTAGTACCATCATATAGTCAGGTTTATTTTTAATAGAAACAGTCATTTGTTGATAGATCGCACAAAATACAACTCGCGATCTTATACAGATGTATAATCTATGACTTAAGCCAGCTTGCTCTACAAGTCAAACAGGCGTATGAATTATTATTCTTGATGATTGAGAGTCCTATGTCTAAACCTCCTGCTCCCCGATTAACCCCCACCCGTCGTGATGCTGTAGAAACACGTGCGTGCTTGCTGCAGGCCGCCGCCGTGACTTTTGCTGAATACGGCTATAAAGATGCAAGCTTACGGCAAATTTGTACGAAAGCTGATGTTAATCTGGGGTCGGTCAAATATTATTTTGGGAGTAAGCAAGCTCTTTATCGTGAATTGTTGTTGGGTGCCCACAAGGAGATGCTTGCCAAGGATACAATGCCAACATTGGAAACGGCCGACAGCGCCGAACAGGCACTTTCCCAATGGATAGCCTGGTTTCTCGGGATGATTATAAGTCGGGGGCAATATCCGACATTGGGCAAGATCATGGCGCGGGAAATCACTCAACCTACGCCGACTCTGGATGATCTCATTCGGGAAGTTATGCTCGAAGTACGACAAGAGTTAGAGCGTATTATCAGTGCGTTAACCGGCCCAGAGTGTTCAGCAACCACTCGAAACCACCTAACCAGCATGACCATAATGCTGTGCACCATGCATGATATTGCACAGCCAATACTGGAAAAATTTGGATATCGTCCGCCTAAAGATAAGTCAGACTTGAAGGACTTAGCCAAGATCGTGAGCTCCTATGCCTTAGCTGGCATACGAAATGCTGCAGCTTCCAATTATCTTGCTGATGCGAAGTAAGCAATCTTTATTACAATATTAGTATCAATGGCAATAGTACGAGAGAGCTAGGTGAACCTCGGAACAATTGGATTTAGTCTTTCATAGAAATAGTGTATAATCGTTGTAAGGGGTGAGTTTAATAAAGCTTAGGGGGTTATCATTTTTCAGGTACGTATTCACGGTCGAGGCGGGCAGGGTGTGGTAACAGCCGCAGAGCTGTTGTCTGTTGCTGCCTTTCTGGAAGGAAAATATGCTCAGGCTTTTCCCAGCTTTGGCTCGGAGCGCATGGGTGCGCCTGTCATATCGTTTTGTCGCCTTGATGATAAGGAAATCCGCCTGCGAGAGCCTATCAGCCAGCCGGACGCGATCATTATTCAGGATACGACATTGCTGCATTCTGAAGATGTCTTTCAGGGATTAAAGCCGGACGGGTTTATTTTGATCAACTCACGGCAAAGCTTTGAAGCTTTGGGCATAGCTGAATTTGTTGCAAAGTTTCCAGCCCATCATGTGTGTGATGTAGGCGCTACGGAACTCGCCATGAAGCATGTTAAGCGCCCAGTTCCCAATGCTGCCTTGCTGGGCGGGTTTGCTGCTATTTCACAGCAGCTTCATATGGACTCGGTAACCAAGGCTATTATGGAAAAATTCCCCGGTG
>JABJOR010000106.1 GCA_018664265.1 Rhodospirillales bacterium | reverse complement strand
GGCACAGGCTTTACCGATACCACGAGAAGCACCCGTGATCAGAGCAATACGATCAGTGAAGCGTCCTTCGAGATTTGTCATGTTTAATCTTGACCTACGAGGAGGGAAAGTTGTTCAACCTGACCACTGTCTTGATCGGTTAAATCAATATCGTAATCACCACTGAAGCAGGCATCACAATATTGACGATCCTTGCAGCGCCCATTTTTTTCCCCCACGGCCTTGTACAGGCCATCAATGGAAATAAAGGTCAGACTATCGACACCGATTAGCTTTGCCATTTCTTCAAGATCATATTTGTTCGCCATCAGCTCTTTGCTTTTTGGCGTGTCGATGCCGTAGTAACAGGAATTGACCGTTGGCGGGCTTGCAATGCGCATATGGATTTCTTTGGCCCCGGCATTACGAAGCATAGAGACAATTTTTATGGAGGTCGTTCCGCGAACAATGGAATCATCGACCAATATAACCCGCTTGTCTTTGAGGACTGCTGAGTTTGCATTATGTTTAAGGCGAACACCCAGGTGGCGAATTTGATCCGTTGGCTCAATAAAAGTTCTCCCGACATAGTGATTTCGGATGATACCCAAATCAAAAGGAAGATTGGCTTCCTGTGCATAACCAATAGCGGATGGAACACCGGAATCCGGGACCGGGACAACCACGTCTGCCTCAACGGTGTTTTCTTGCGCCAGCACGGCGCCAATTTTCTTGCGCACATCATAAACGCTGCGATTATCAATAATGCTGTCCGGACGGGCAAAATAGACATATTCAAAAATACAGAACCGGGGTAGGGTCGGGGCAAAAGGCTTGATGCTCTGTACCCCGTTTTCATCAATGATTATGATTTCACCGGGCTCAACGTCCCGAACGAATTCGGCGTCAATAATATCTAGTGCGCAGGTCTCGGACGTTAGCACCCAGGACTCACCCAATTTGCCAAGAACCAGCGGGCGAACACCATTGGGGTCGCGAACACCGATCAGCTTGCGTCGGGTCAGGGCGACCAGTGAATAGGCTCCGACAACTTGACGAAGGGCTTCCACCATACGATCAACAACACTTTTCTGGCGACTGGTTGCAATCAGATGAACAATAGTTTCTGTGTCGCTGGTTGATTGAAAGATTGATCCTTCATCAACCAGTCTGCGGCGTAATGTTTTTGCATTGGTCAGGTTTCCATTGTGGGCAATGGATAGTCCACCAAACTTGAAATCAGCGAACAGGGGTTGAACATTACGAATAAGCGGAGCACCCGATGTGGAATAGCGAACATGGCCGATGGCTTTGCTGCCGAGCAGGGTGTTGATAATATCTTGTGAGTTGAAGTTGTCGCCGACGAGTCCAAGAGCTTTGTGCGTATGAAAATGTTTTCCGTCGTTGCTGACGATGCCAGCTGCTTCCTGTCCTCTGTGCTGGAGGGCATGTAGTCCCAGTGCTGTATGGGCTGCCGCATCACCATGATTGTAAATGCCGAATATTCCGCATTCTTCATGGGGAGTATGATCTTCCAAATCAAAAGTATCCTGATCTTGAGATGCATCTGGATGTCGGGTTGGGGTGTCCATGAGCTTTGTCCTGGTGTCGTTAAATTGGTCTTTGGGGCTTTTTAATACGATTATTGGCTTTCGATCAGACGTTCCATTTTCTCACGTTCGTCCTCGTTGTAACCATCTGTTTCATTCTTGGTTTCAGCTTCTGGTTCAGGGGCGACCATTTTTTTGAAAATTTCCTGAGTTAATTCTTCTTTGTTAATTTCCGGCAATTCCAGATCAATATCTGTGTCTTCAGGCAACAATTCAACAATCATTGCCGAGCCCCGGGTGATCAAGGGCATGGTCCGTGCCGAGGTGATCCACTCAGGCTGCTCATCTTGCGGGATCAGGAACTCCACGCCAAGGTAAAGCACACAGACTACTAGGGCACCACGGGCAATGCCAAACAGGAAACCAAGCGAGCGATCCAGCATGTTTAGGGCGCTGTCTTTCACGCGGGCACTGATTGCACGGGCGGTCAGAGACAGTATGACCAGTGTAATGACAAAAATTGCGGCCCCGGCGGCAAGGTCGGCGGCCAGTTCGACCGGAATGTATTCACGCGCATAGGGTTGAACATAGGGGTAGAAGAAAATTGTCGCGAGAAAAGCGCCGAGCCATCCACCAACGGACAGGACCTCATGGACAAATCCGCGTGCATACGCCAAAACTGCCGATACCAGTATGATGATAATCACTCCGATATCGATAACATTCACAGGCAGGGATTCCAGATTTTCCAACGCTAGTTTTCCTGTTCCTGAGAATTGTTTTGTGATTGTGGAGCTTTTGGGACGCCCATTTCGCTGGAACCAAATCTTGCAACCAGATCAGCCAAGTGATCAATCTCTACCACATTCAGGGATGTATTCTGAATATCTTTTTTGGCTCGTTTTCTGCGTGGTGGCATAACCACAGTGGAAAAGCCCAATTTTTCAGCTTCTTTCAATCTGACATCACTGTGCGTCACGGGTCTTATCTCTCCAGACAGGCCAACTTCACCAAAGAACGTTG
>JABJOR010000105.1 GCA_018664265.1 Rhodospirillales bacterium | reverse complement strand
ATGGCTCACCACCAGATAAAATTAACACTGGCACACGAAAATCTTTCAGATCATCCATGGTTTTGAATGTTTCACTGGTGTTTAATTCACCGGGGAAGTCATAATCTGCTGAAATGGTGTAGCAGTGCTTGCATTTTAAGTTACAACGTCTGATCAAGTTCCAGATTACCACTGGGCCGGGCGGGTTACGCCTTGGGCCAACGGGAGAGGGTTCGAACAATTCTTTCATCAACTGTGTTACGCGAAACATGATGCTTAATCCTGGTTGGAATTTTGAGAACTCGAGGTTGCAAAGCGCAGCCCGGTTTTCTTTAATATTCGGGTTGAATAGAGTATTTCATCAGCCCGGCAGTTATCCCCCAGTATTGTTTTAATCTCATCAGCTTGTTGCTCGACGCCTTCACGTGTTTTTGCATGAACCATGGCAAACAAATTGTAGGTCCAGTCAGGTAAGTGTCTGGGGCGTTCATAGCAGTGTGAAACGAACGGCAGGTTGCCAATTTTTTCCCCTAGAGTCGATACCTGATCATCACTGACATCCCAAACGGTCATACCGTTTGAGCGGTATCCAAGTGCATAGTGATTTGGGACAACGCCGATGCGCCGAATGACACCACTTTTCAGCATGTTTTCCATACGCCTTAATACGTCGTCTGTGCTCAACCCCAGTTGTTTTGCTACTTTATTATAAGGATCAGGGCTTAATTCCAGCCCCGCCTGGGTAGCAAGGATGATTTGTTTGTCAGTATTATCAATTGTGAGTTGCATTATGCCTCCAAAATCAGGCCAACAAAGAATTCGGACTTTTTTGGCATATCCCGTACGGTCAATCCTGTTTTTTCCTCAATAGAGCGTAGTACGGTATCTATCTGCTCGCGGGTTTCCGCGCCAACAACAAACCACATATTTAAATGATGTGTACGTTCATAGTTATGGGCGACTTCCTCAAAGGAATTAACAATGTCTGCAATGCGATCAAAATCATCTTCCGGTACAGCCATCCCGCAAAGAGTAACAGCCCCACCCATAGTATCAGCATTATACAGAGGCCCAAAACGGGTTAAGGTGTTGTCAGCCAGCATACTCTCAATTCTGTTGATCAAGTCATCTTCGTCCAGACCCACTGCATTACCAGCTACGGCAAAAGGGTGTTCTGTAATTGGAAAATTGCCTTGAAAGGCATTAATTATGTCACGATCAATCTGATCCATCATGCGACCTCTTTAACATCTTTTACAGGGGAATAACGCGCGCCGGTTTGTTTAAACCGACGTGTACTGAATAAAATTTCATGGTCAATGTTTGATAATGCTTTCTGTCTTGCAAGGCTGTCTATCTGATCCAGAACCTGATCACGATCTTGCCCATGGATCATGGAGAATACATTGTACGGCCACTCAGGTAATAATCTGGGACGTCTGTAGCAAAGTGTTACATATTGCGCTTCAGTGAGCGTGGATACGGCATCTTTAATCTGATTATCAGGAATGTTCCATACCACCATGGCATTTGATTTGTAGCCAAGTTCATGGTGGCGAACCACAACGCCAAATCGCTTGATTGCACCAGTTTCCAACAAGCGGGTAATACGCGTAAGAATATTTTCAACCGGGATGTTCAGAGTCTTGGAAATAGCATCATAAGGCTGATCAGTGAAGGGGAGGCCGCTTTCCAGAGCCCACAGCAATTGACGATCTACAGGACACGTTACAGGCTCTGTAAGACTGGGATTGTTTCCATGTTTCGGAGCCAGAGATTCAGGCTTCCCTTTAAGATCAAACCCCAGGTCAATGTGATACGATTCCAGCATAGGCAGGCTCAAGACCTTTAAGCCTGTCTGTGACTCGATATTCAGCAATACAGCATCAAGTTCACTTTGGTCCTGCGCTGTTACAACAAACCACAGATTATAACGATGTGTGCGTTCATAGTTGTGGTTAACACCTCTGTGGGTCGAAACTTTTTCAGCAATATTCTCTAGTTGATCTTCTGGGACAGCTATGGCGGCAAGCGTACTGGCTCCCAGTGCCCCAGTGGTTACAACGGCGCCGATCCGGCTAATAACACCTTTTTCCGCTAGTTTGGTATAAGCAGTAATCGTTTCATCGTGTGAGGAATCAGTGCTTTGTGCAATAGACGCAAATGGACGATCAACCAACGGGAAATCCCGTTGCCAATCATTTAGCAGTCTAATTTCATGATCACTGAAGGTGTTCATACTTACAATCCGGTACGATGGGCACGTGCCGCTAAAAAGATTCCGCTAGGCTTTTCAGCAGGTAGAGATGTCAATTCTTCAAAGCTGTTGGTGTCATAAACATGTACGCGACCTGTGTCACGTACAGAAAGCCAGAGTTGCTCTCCTCGTGGGGTGAATTCCATATGCAGGGCTGCTTTGCCTGGAACAAAAGAATGGATAATTTTCTGGGAGGGCACGTCTATGACCTGAATGGTGTCATTAAGGGGATGGGCAAAATTCACCCAAACTTGCTTGCCATCGGGTCGTGCAACCACAAAAATTGGTTGTCCGTGTACTGCAATTCTACCGGCTTCTTTCCATGTCGTTGAATTTACTATCAACACTTCATGGTGCCCAACGGCTGGGAGAAATAATAATTCTCCGGCCTTTGCCCAACCTTCTAGATGAGGCATTTTGTAGACTGGAAGCTTCTGTTCTCCCTTGCCATAATTATCGAGTATGCGTTGGACACCAAGGTCCATATTCCATAAATCCAATTTTGCTAGGCCGTCTTCACCAAACAGGCCTGCTACATAATAGCGCCCATCGGATGTGATTAATCCATCATAGGGCAGTTTCCCAATATCGAGGAACTTGGTTATTGCTGGGTTTGATTTATCAGTCATATCAACAACCCAGATTTCACCACTATCATATAGACCATAGATAAATTTTTGTCCGGGAGCATCAACGAGACCAACCGTTTTGGATGGTGCACCATCGGCTCCAATAGCTGGGATGTCCGCTACCAACTCTAGTGTGGAACTGTCAAAAATTTTCACGCCACCGGGTTCATAATTCGATACCGCGACGAGCGATCCATCTTGTGAAATAGCTCCGCCAATGGAATTTCCACCTTGAACAATTCGCTTATCTATTTTTTGTTTTAAAATATCGACTTTTGTTAACCCACCATCGCGCCCAAAGATATAAGCATAACGCTCGTCGCGAGAATATACGGCGGAGGCGTGAGATAAGTCACCTAAACCCTCTATCGTTGCTAGTCGCGTTCGGGTTGTTGTTTCAATAATTTGTAGAGTGCCCGTTGCACGTTCCACAATTACACCCAAATCTCCTGTTCCACGTAATTCATCGGCAACAGATTGACTGATCAGTGCTGATAAAGATATAAAAAGGCCAAGAAGAACGATTGCCAACGATTTTTTAGTAGCTATTTTGGTCATGGCTTAAGCCCTTGTTTTAGTTTTTCGACAATCCACAGGGCTTCTTCCCTGCTAAGTTGGGATTTCCATGGAGGCATGGGGGTCTCTGGAATGCCTTCCAGGATGATATCTGCCAGAAACTCACTGTCGCGTTCAATCATATTTTCCGGCAACAATGCTGATCCAAGCCCACCTTTCATTGTAAGGCCATGACAAGAACCACAATCCTGAACGAGGAGATTTAAAAGCTCCGCTTCATGTGCGCTGTCAAAGGCACGTGATTGTGTTGTTGTTATGGCAATCAAGATTGCAATTATTGAAAATATAGTTGCAATCATTTTTAAAGCACGTGGCTTACGCAACATTGGTGTTCCATCTGTGATCTGACTGTATTTGGGTATTGTTTTGCTCTTTCCCCGTAATGTCCAGCAGGTCGATGATGTTTCCAATAACAAAAAGTATCGGCCCATCTAATTTTGCTTCAGAAGCATCCTTTGCAATTTCACCCAATGTTGATACGACGAGTTCTTGATTGGGACGTGTTGCGTTGCATATTGCTGCTGCTCCTGTCTTTGGAGACAGGCCATTGGTAATTAGTCGGATGGATATCTGTGGTATATTTGATACGCCCATGTAGATCACAAGTGTGGTATTCGGATCAGCCAAACCTTTCCAGTCAAGTTCCAGTTCTTTATCTTCACGCATGTGCCCAGTGACATAACGTACGCCGCTTGCAATACCACGATGTGTCAGTGGCAGACCAATAGAAGCCGCGCATCCGCTGGCAGAGGTTACGCCAGGAACCGTTTCATAGTCGACACCATTACTACGCAGGTAGATGGCTTCTTCACCACCTCGTCCAAACAGGAAAGGATCGCCCCCTTTGAGTCGAACGACACAACGGTTTTCTTGCGCCAGAGATCGCAATAATTCATTAATTTCATTTTGAGGTACGTGGTGACACCCGGATTGCTTGCCTACGTTTATCTTGGCTGTTCCATCGGGAACCAAATCCATTATTTCTTTTGAAACCAGCCTATCGTAAACAACGACATCTGCGGAAAGAATGAGCCGATGAGCTTTCATCGTCAGGAAATCCGGATCGCCGGGACCTGCACCAACCAAATATACAATGGATGCCTGAGATGGTGAAGAAACTGCATTGCCGCTCTGAATTCTATCCGTCATAATCCTGTCCTTTTCAGAACAAATATTATGGTATGAATATATCTATAGCCTTGACTTAAGATAGGTTATCCGGGGTTATTGAGTGACTTTTACGTATCCGAGCATGCTATCACTTTCCCAGTGAGGACCACATAAATAAGGGTAATCTCCCGGCATTGTAAATGTGTATTCCCATTGCTCTTCAGGGAAAAAGCGTTCTGATTCATCGCTTCCGGCTTCTTTTAACCATACGCTGTGACTGGTGCGTTTATCGACGTTAATCCAGCGAACAGTTTCGCCTGCCTTAACGGTAAGATTTGCAGGGCAAAAGTTGTACTTGTGAAGTAGCACAACATGAACTCCTGAAGTGTCTGCATCAGGATATAGCTCTTGGTAGCGGGCCTGTGCCTTTTCGCATGCACTTATGCGATCCGGAGTAATTTCGATTTCAAGAGAATCGGCAAAAGAAGTTTTAGGGAAGCCAATATTTAACAAAGCAGCGACAGCCATTACCAATAAGGTAATAGCTGTCCGCTCCGTTAGTGCCCCGTTATTTCTTCGTTGCATTTATTTCAGCTTCCGGATCATCCAAACCAAGCTTGTATTCCAGTGAAACATGATGGAAACGAGCTGAGGTATAGTCATCATGAATTGCGAAGCCGACAGTATATAGATTGCCAGCCTCCAAGTCTACGCCGCCTGGCAGAGTGGATTTCAGTGGGCGGGTAATGTCTACCGTCCAAACACCATCTGTCAATGTGCCGGATGCCGTGATCTTGTTAGCATCCATAAGCAGACGCTGTGCCATAATAGAGCCAGCTTCAACCTTATTGCCGCCACTCATGTAACGAGTGACATCCATATAGATACCTTCTGCTAACTTGGTGTCAATTTCAGCACCATCAATCAGCTTGTCCCAACCACCACGTGGCTTGCCATCTTTGCCTTTGATTTCAAGTTCGGTACGGCTTTCCGGAATATATTTGGTAACCCCACCATTAAGATCAATGATCTGCCCAACGGCGCTTGCGCCAGCGATTGCTGTATCATCAGGCTGATGGGGCATATAACGTGAATCGTGGTGGCAGGTTGCCCAGCAACCAGCATATCCAGCGTCTTCCACTTTGCCATCATCCAACATAAATGCCAGTTTGATCTGGTTGTCTGGGTCCATTTTACCGCCATCAACGAAAGGCACCGGTGTGTGGCCAGTATCAGGCCACTGGAAACGTAAATTCAGATTTTCCCCATCATGAGAAGCCTTAACATTCAGGGCAATGCTGGCACGTTTGCCAGGAATTGGTGTTTCTTCAACTTTAGAGCCAGTAACGATTTTGGCACCCATGTCAGCTTCTTCACCACGATGGCATTCAGAGCAGCGATCTTGAATTTTCTTAACTGCACGTGCACCACCATGATCACTACCTTTTAAAATCCATTCCCAAGAAGCTTGCCCGGGATAGAACAAGGTAACATCAGTCCCAGCTATACCACTCCAGTCAGCACTGCTAGCGGCACCTACTGATGCAACAGATGCAGACTCGGCAATTACTGCAGCGGCTGTAGCGGCTTCTTCAGCAGCTTTTGCTGCGGCTTCGGCAGCGGCGGCTTCCGCTTCAGCAGCGGCAGCGGCGGCCTCTGCTTCAGCAGCGGCTTTGAGTGCAGCTTCCTCTTCTTTAGAAATCAATCGGCGCGAGTCAGGTTTGCCATCATAATAATCGTCAACATCGGGATCGAGGAGATGATGAACAGGTCTGTGAGCGATGCCTTTGTGACAATCAATACATGTCATGCCTTCTTCCTGGGCTTCAATGTGTTTCTTTTTAGCGCGCCGTTTTTGCATATCGCTCGACATTGCATCCCATGAGTGACAGTTACGGCATTCACGAGAATCGGTGTTTTTCATTGCCTTCCAGACATTCTTTGCCAGGCTTAGCCGATTATCTTCAAATTTTTCGGGAGTATCGATCGTTCCTAAAGCTTTATGAAGTAGTTCATTACTGGCTTGGATTTTACGAACAATTTTGTGAACCCATGGATCGGGGACATGGCAATCTCCGCACGTGGCTCTGACACCTGTTCTATTTTGATAATGAATAGTTTCTTTATACTCTTCGTAGACGTTTTCTTCCATCTCGTGGCAGGAGATACAGAAATCAAGTGTGTTTGTAGCTTCCATTGCCGTATTGAAGCCACCCCAAAAGATGATGCCTGCAACACTACCTGCTAAGAAAATTCCTCCCCAAGCATAAACGGAAGGTTTCATGAACCATTTAAGAAAACGCGCAAACATCCAAAATCTCCTTATTGCATGCCTAAAATTGGCAATAGTCTCAATAAATAAAATTAAAAAAAGAATGAATAATTATATTAGTAACACATCATATACAGGATAAAAGGCGGAAGAGTTTAACTCTTCCGCCCCTCAGCCTTAACCTGTTGTCGAGATCAGGTGTTGTGATGTACCCGGTTGTAGACGTTGAATTTACCCGTGGGGGTTTCAAGGCCTTTGATACGAGTAATCTCTTCAAGAGTTTTTGTATCGTATACTACGATTTCACCCTTCATCCAGTTGGCTTTGCCGCCACGAACCCAGACAGAGACCCAGAATTCTGAGCCGTCGCCATTGAATTCGGTGTGCACAGCCAAAGCTGTTTCTTCTTCCGTGACGCGAATCGTTTTGACAATTTTACCTGTCTTTTTGTCCAGGACCTTAATGGCCTGCTGGATTTCAGGATCAGGATGTTTTGTCTGATCAAAGATCACGTAATCAGAATTTGGATGTGTACGGATGAAGAGACCCGGTCCGTCTGATTCAACGGAGTAGCAGAGCTTCCAAGCCTGATCAGGATGACCTGCAGGATCGTT
>JABJOR010000104.1 GCA_018664265.1 Rhodospirillales bacterium | reverse complement strand
TATCGCGACGCAGTGGACCGATGTCGCGATACACGAATATAGCGATGATATAAGCGTAGACGGCGGCCACCGCTGCAGCTTCCGTCGGGGTGAAAATGCCGCCATAAATGCCGCCCATAATAATAAAGACCAGCAAGATGCCCCAGATTGCATCGTAGAAAGATTTCCACAACTCTGTCGCTCCAGGCCATGGTTGGCGTGGAAGGTTCTTGATTCGAGCGACAACATAAATGCCCACCATTAACATCAACCCAGCGATCAGTCCCGGGATCACGCCACCCAGGAACATGCGGCCAACCGAAACGTCGGTGGCTGCAGCATACACGACCATAACAATGGAAGGCGGGATCAAGATACCCAAGGTGCCCGCGTTGGCGACCAAGCCAGCAGCAAATTCCCTGGAATAACCTGAATTCATCATACCAACAATAACGATAGAACCGATGGCGACAACTGTCGCAGGAGATGATCCAGACACGGCGGCAAACAGAATACACGCCAGCACGCTGGACATAGCCAAGCCGCCGGGGAAATGCCCGACCAGATTGACAGCGAAGCGGATCAAACGCCGCGCCACGCCACCTGTCGACAGGAATGCCGACGACAGGATGAAAAACGGAATGGCCATCAATGTGTAATGATGCATGGTGTCGAACAGCTTGCCCGCAAGAGAGCCGAGATCGTCACCGGAAAACAACAGGATTGTTGAGACACTGGCCAACCCCAAGGCGATGGCGATGGGGGCGCCGATGATCAACAGGGTGAAGAGCGATATAAACAGGAAGGCGATCGTCATTTGTCTTCTCCTGTTTTGCTCTCACTGGGAGTTAATTCTTCCTCGATATCGAGATCGGCATAAGCCTCTAGAGCGTCCTGGGCTTCATCGCCCAATGCCATACCGAGTGTTTTATTGGTGATGATGCCATATGCGAGAACCAGAAGACGCCAAATCATTAACGAGAGGCCGATTAACAAAACGCTTTGTGGAATCCACAACGGAATTTTTAAATCTTCCGCTTCGAAATCATATTCATAAACAATACCGATGACCTGATCCCAGGCGCCATATAAAAGAAGTCCGGCATAAATCAGGCTGGCTAATACAGAAATCATGCCAAGAACACGTTGGCCGTTTTTTGAAAACTTTTTAACAAGAGCATCCACGCCGATGTGGCTGTGTATGCGGATGCCATAAGCGATGCCCATCAACACTAACCAGGCAAATAGAAATGTAGTTAATTCGAGCGCCCAAACAGCGCCCGAATTGAATACATATCGTGCAATAACTTGAGAGAATGTCACCAGCGCCATCGCGGCGATGAGAAAGGCCAGAAAACCTTCTTCCGCCTTGTGTAAAAAGTGAATTATGCATGACGTCATGGTGACATTCTCCCGATATAGGCAGTTTTTACTTAGTTGCTTGCCGCAGCCGCAGCAATCAAATCGGCACCGATTTCATCTTCAAACTGCGTCCACACAGGCTTCATGGCAGCTTTCCATTCGGCACGCTGATCAGGTGTCAACTGGCGAATGGTGCCACCTGCTTCCAAGACCTTGGCACGGCTAGATTGGTTCAGATCGTACGACAGTTTGTTCCGATCTGCTGTGGTTTCGTTCAGAATGGTTTCCAATTCGGAACGGATATCACTTGGCAGACCCTCCCAGAAACGACGTGAAACGATCACAGCGTAATCAATAATACCGTGATTGGATTCTGTAACCCCATCCTGAACTTCGAAGAATTTTTTCGAATAAATGTTCGACCAGGTGTTTTCCTGAGCATCGACAACACCGGTTTGCAGTGCGCCGTAGACTTCTTTAAAGGCCAGTTTCTGAGCGGTTGCGCCCAGAGCTTCCATCTGAGCAACCAGAACGTCAGACTGCTGAACACGGAATTTCAATCCCTTGGCATCGCCAGGAACCTGAAGTGCCTTGTTGGCAGACATCTGCTTCATGCCATTGTGCCAGAAAGTCAGGCCAAGGATGCCTTTCTTTTCCATCGAGCGTAGAAGTTCCTGTCCGTTGGAGGATTGCTGGAACCTGTTCACAGCATTGATGTCGTCAAACAGGAACGGCAAATCGAAAACGCGGAATTTCTTGGTGATGGATTCGAATTTGGACAATGATGGTGAACCCATCTGCACGGATTTGCCTTTGATCAGCTCGATCAGCAGCTTGTCATCGTTAAATAAAGATCCGCCGCCGAAGACTTCGACACGGACACGCCCTTTCATTTGCTCATTGACACGCTTGGCAAATTCATTCGCGGCAATGGCTTTAGGGTGGGTGGTGCCATTGGTCACGTGGCTGAATTTGATGAGAATTTCTTCGGCTTTTACGGCCACACTACCCAATAGTGTAATCGCGATGGCGGCAGCGGTAGCAATTTTAACGATACGCATTGTTGTCTCCCTTGACAAAAAAAGAGTTCCACGGGACAGAGTGAGGTACCCGCAGTCAGACAGAGTTGTGCAATACGCATGCCAGCCATGCGTTGAGTGCATGAATTTACTTCAACTCTTTGAAAGTAAATACTAAAAGTAATCTTGATCGATTTTATAAAAATGCATTGGCATTATTAGTGTGTGAAATTCCGCACACGTTACAGGCTTGAGTGTGCGGGTTTCCACATGCTTATACAGTGGGTTTACTCGGTGTAATTTTCGCGCTTCAGGCCATACTTTGTGAATTTGTCGTACAACGTTTTACGGGGCACATTCAGGTTCTTGCAAACCTCCGTCACGTTGCCGGCACTGTTGCGTAACTCAGCTTCTATGAGACTCTTCTCAAAACTCCCGACCCGCTCGTGCAGGGATTCTCCATCTGCAAATTTAACCGATGACTCGTTTACAGCTCCTGTTTCCATGCCGGGTAGCGGCGGCTGGTCGAGCACGAAACGTTCCGCGGCATTGGACAGTTCACGCACATTGCCGCGCCAATCGTTCTGCATAAGTGCGTGCGCGACTTCGGCGCTCAATGCAGGGCAAGTCCGCCGCTGGCGGGTAGCGGCAATATCAGCGAAATGCTGGAAAAGGCCTGAGATATCTTCCTTGCGGTTGCGAAGCGGCGGGATATTTACCGTCATGACATTGAGCCTATAATACAAATCTTCGCGGAAAGCGCCTGCGTTACAAGCCTCAAGCAGGTCCACTTTGGTTGCGGCGATAACACGAATATCCAGTGGTATGGACTTGTTCGCGCCCAGGGGCTCAACAGTGCGTTCCTGTAACACGCGCAACAACCCCACTTGCAGGTCCAGCGGCATGCTTTCGATCTCATCTAGAAATACGGTGCCGCCGTTGGCATGCTGGAACTTGCCTACGCGAACTTTCTGCGCCCCGGTGAAGGCTCCGGCCACATGGCCGAACAACTCCGATTCAATTATGGTTTCCGGCAATGCGCCGCAATTGATGGCAACGAAGTGCGCATCCTTACGAGGGCCAAAATCGTGCAGGCAGCGGGCAACCAGTTCCTTACCTGACCCGGTTTCTCCCATGATCAGTATATCAGCATCCGTTTGCGCCATGGTGGTAATCTGATCACGCAGAATATTCATGGGGGGTGATACGCCCAGCAATACGCTGTTAACACCGGAGCGTGCATTCAGTTTTTCCTTCAAACGCCGGTTCTCCATAACCAACCACCGGGTTTGCGAAGCACGCAACACGACATCGATTAGACGATCAGTATCGAACGGTTTTTCGAGAAAATCGAACGCACCTTCATGCATGGCTTTCACAGCCATAGCCACATCTCCATGGCCAGTGATTAGAATGACGGGAATATCCTTGTCCAGTTCCTGAACTTTGCTGAGCAGGTCCATCCCGTCCATACCACCAAGACGTACATCTGTGATCAGGACACCGGGAAAGCTGCGGGACAGGTTATCCAGCGCGCTTTCAGCATTTTCTTTAATATCTGAATTGAAACCGGCCAACTGCAATGTCTGAGCAAGGGATTTGCGTACATGCTCTTCATCGTCAACTACAATTACCGGGGGGTTGTCTTGCATGCTTTTAGCCTTTTATTTCATCCATTGATGCGAGAGGAACATTAAAGGTAAACTCCGCGCCCCCGCAGTCAAGGTCGCGAGCCCGGAGCTCGCCGCCGAACTCCTTGATAATACCGTAGGAGATGGAAAGGCCTAGGCCCAATCCAATTCCTACATCCTTGGTCGTGAAAAACGGT
>JABJOR010000103.1 GCA_018664265.1 Rhodospirillales bacterium | reverse complement strand
GTTTCGGTCTTCTTCATGGGTTGCCCATTGGAATTCACCACCTCCATTATCGTTGGCAATGTTCTCAACGGTTTGGGTTTGCTCCATCACACCGGATTCAGAGCCATGAAATTCAAAAAACAGAGTTGGAGCTACGGAATAATCCAGCCCTGAATATTTGTTGACTGCGTCCATTTGGACTTCATCAAGCAATTCAATGCGCGCGACAGGAACACCGAGTTGAATGGTTTCAATGACCGTGTTAACAGCCCCTTCCAGAGTTTCAAACGAGCACACAGCAGAAGATATGGCTTCCGGGATACCGTAAAGCCGCAAGGTGATTTCCGTTATCACGCCCAGGGTGCCTTCTGAACCAACAAACAATCGGGTCAGATCATAACCAGCCGCTGATTTTCGTGCCCGGCTACTGGTGCGAATAATGCGACCATCTGCGAGCACCGCTGTCATGGACAGAACATTCTCGCGCATGGTGCCATATCGGACCGCATTGGTGCCAGATGCCCGTGTTGCTGTCATCCCGCCAATGCTGGCATCTGCACCCGGATCAACAGGGAAGAAAAGCCCTGTATCACGCAGAAAGGCATTAAGCTGCTTGCGGGTTACGCCGGGCTGGACGCGGACATCCAAGTCCGCAACGTTAACCTCCAGTACTTCATTCATATAAGACACGTCGATGCACACGCCACCTTGCAAAGCCGCCACATGGCCTTCCAACGCTGTGCCTGTGCCATAAGGGATAACCGGAACACCGTGTCTTGCACACAGTTTGACGATTTCGCTGATTTCTTCTGTGCTTTCGCCATAAACAACCACATCGGGGGGCGCAGATGCATGGTAGCTTTCATCCTGACCATGCTGTTCACGCACAGATTCAGATAATGATAACCTGTCACCCGTTAATTGGCGGAGCTGATTGATAAAGGCTTCATCCACGGCGGGATTGGGGGCGGCAAGAGACATCGAGTTTATCCTAAGATTTAGTAAGAGCTATAATCTATCCGTTAGATCGTATTGCGCTCAATCTTTTCTTTTAGATAATTAATATACTCATGAACCGTGGGCATGTGGGGATTAACTTTGATGGCTTCCTGAAAGGCTTGTAAGGCGCGCTGGTCATTGCCTGTTGCCATGAAAATCAGTCCCATGCCGGATAAGGCACCAAAATGACGAGGCTCTAGGCCTAAGGTCCTGTGAACATCACTCATGGATGAATTATACTGTCCCATCATGAAATATACCGTAGCGCGCTTGTTCCAACCTTCTGCATAATCAGGCGCGGTCTCAATGATGGTGTCAAAGGATTTTAAGGCTGTATCAAAGTTGTGGCGGCTCATGGCAAGAACACCATTTTTCATCTTTGATTCAAGGCTTGGATCGGGTGTTTCTATCCAAATATCCCATATACGATCAGCAATGTCTTCACCTGACACAATACTGTCATCGGACTGAAGGGATTTGAACAGAGTATCAAGCCGTGGGTCGTTCTGATCAGCCAGCGCGGAGCTTGTCACGAACAACGAAACAAGAAGAATGATAACCTTTGTGCGGGTTATTTTGATATCCATCTTTATGAGATGGGTATTCCCGTTCCGAATTTCTACAAAATTTATTTATTCCAAGCCATCGGGCTTCGGGCCACCGGTTGCCCAGTCGAGTAGCTCTGCGGTGTGAACAACAGGCATGTCGCCATGATTACCAATTTGCATCAGGCACCCGATGTTGCCAGTTGAGACAATATCGGCCCCTGTGTTTTTCAGATTACCCGCTTTTCGCTCGCCTAATTGGGTGGCAAGTTCCGGTTGGGTCATGTTGTAGGTGCCAGCGGATCCGCAACACAAATGCCCTTCTGCGGGTGAGCTAACCTCAAACCCGGCAAGTTCCAATAGCGTCTTTGGCCCCTGGGTAATCTTTTGCCCGTGTTGCATGGAACATGCTGAGTGGTAGGCAACTTTCATATCTTTTGCCGGAGGGTGTTCCACAGGATTGAGACCCAATTTGGCAATGATTTCCGTAATGTCTTTGGAGCGCTCGGCAATTGTTGCTGCTCGTTCAGCCCAAACAGGATCGCCCTTTAGCATATGACCATAATCTTTGAGCGTGGTGCCACAACCGGAAGC
The DNA here is from genome assembly GCA_018664265.1 of Rhodospirillales bacterium. Lineage (GTDB taxonomy): Bacteria > Pseudomonadota > Alphaproteobacteria > Rhodospirillales > Casp-alpha2 > JABJOR01. The sequence continues at coordinate 2,870 of JABJOR010000103.1, read as the reverse complement.
GTTAATGACCACAGCGTCAATAGCCCCGCCTGATTTCTCTGCGGCTTCCCACGCTGCGATATTGCGTTTGGCTGCCCCGTGCGAGCCTTCTAATTTGCCCATGTGATGTTCCAGTGCTCCGCAACATCCGGCATCTTTGGCGATGACAACTTCACAGCCGTGGCGGGTGAGTAATCGTATGGTAGACTCGTTGATAGAAGGTCGCAGGACCTTCTGGGCACAGCCCGTCATTAATGTCACGCGCATGCGCTTTTCGCCCTCTGCCTTGAAAACATGTGGGCGATCCATCGGTGATGCTGGCTTGATGGTTTCAGGCGCCAATGAGACCATGGTCTTTAACTTGCCCGGCATGAAACCTTTGAAGGGTCTTGCTAGCCATGCCCCTGTGAGAGCCAATCGAAATAATCCCGGCCTGGGGATCAGGATCGCCAGCAATGATCGGAACCAGCGCTCAAAGATGGGTCGGGTTGCCCGCTGTTCGATAACACCACGCGCGATATCAATCAGATGCATGTAATCTACACCGGACGGGCAGGTCGTTGTACAGGATAAACATGTCAGGCAGCGATCAAGATGCTTGATAACATCCGGCTTTGGCGGAGCGTCGCTTTCCAGCATATCGCGGATTAAAAAGATACGACCGCGCGGGCTGTCCAGCTCATCGCCGAGCAGAATGTAGGTTGGGCAAGTTGCCGTGCAAAATCCACAGTGAACACAGCGGCGCAGAATTGAATCTGCCTCGATAATGGTTGAGCTTTCCAACTGGGTTTTGGTGAAATGGGTTTGCATTGAATAGCTCGTCGTTAATACATGCGGTCGGGGTTGAGGATGTTTCTGGGATCGAAACTTTCCTTTACCCGTTTACCAAGGGAAGACAGGACAGGGTCTTGTGGTTGGAAAACATTAACGGCCCGGCGAATGCCTTCACTGGCCCGGATCAACGTTGCGTGGCCGCCACATTGGGCAATGGCACCGCGAACAAATCCTTGTGCTGCATCATCCTGATTTGTCAGCGACAGCCAGACTTCGCCACCGCCCCAATCGAACAAGGCTTCACCGTCGCAGGAGCTGAGAACTTGACGGGCAAAAGCGGCACCAGATGCCGGGGGCACTGAAGCCTGCCAAAGAGTGCTGGTGTCCTCAACATCATAACCGTCAGCCTTGAAATAATTAACATCCCTAATTTCGCGCCACAAAGCGCGTGAGTTCGCCGTATGCAATTCTTCCACATCACCGAATTTGCCGAGCAGATCGCGTAGAGCTTCACAGCGCGCGACGACAGACGGGGCCGGGCCTTCAACACGAATGGCAGTTATAGCGGCTCCTGCATCGGCAACTCTGGGAATGGCGGATCGTTTTGCCACACCTTCTGGTAAATGGGCGACTGATGATACTTCAAACGCACTGTTCATGGCTGTGGACATAGCCTGTATGGCGCTGTTATCGCCCAGACTCATAATCAATACGGTGCGGGTTTTTTCTGCAACTGGTAAGACTTTGAATGACACTTCGCTCATGACTGCCAGTGTGCCGAATGAACCTGCCATGAGTTTAGAGAGATCAAAGCCGGTTACATTCTTCATAACTTTGCCACCGGATTTGAACAGCTCGCCACGTCCACTCACGGCGCGAAAACCGAGTGTATGATCACGCACGCTGCCTTGTTTGATACGTCGAGGCCCGGCAAAGCCAGTTGCAATCATTCCGCCGATGGTTCCAACGCTGGTGCCATCATAGTTGGCTTCCAACCCCAGTGCCGGGGCGAAATCTATTGGCTCGAAAGCCAGTCCCTGATTGTTTTCAGATATAGCATGTTGAATTTCGCTTAAAGATGTCCCGGCACGAGCGGTCATGACAAGCTCACTGGGCTCATAGTGAGTTATGCCCCAAAGCCCGGAAAGGTCCAGAATGTGTTCTGTCTCAATCGGGTTACCGAGAGCGCGCTTGGTTCCGTTGCCAATAATTTCCAGTTGAACAGAATCAGCCGCAGCCCATGCCATGGCCTCAATAAGTTGTTCTTCGGTATCTGGTCGCAAGGTTTCTGGCATGATTAGAACCTCGGAATATCAGGGAATGGCAGCTCCCCATTATGAACGTGCATTTTGCCTAACTCGGCGCAGCGATGGGTGATAGGATAAACTTTTCCAGGATTGAGAAGTTGTTCCGGATCAAAAGCACATTTAAGACGCTGTTGTTGTTTTAAATCATCCTCGGTAAACATTTCACCCATCAGATCGCGTTTCTCAATACCCACACCATGTTCGCCAGTCAGCACACCACCGACCTCGACACAGAGCTTTAAAATATCACCGCCAAAGCTTTCTGCCTTATCCAGTTCGCCCGGCACATTGGCATCAAATAAAATCAACGGGTGCAGATTGCCATCGCCTGCATGGAAAACGTTGGCGCAGCGAAGGCCGTAATGTTCTGACATTTCACTGATACGGCCTAATACATGGGTCAGTTGAGAACGCGGGATCGTACCGTCCATACAAATATAATCGGGTGAGATACGACCCACGGCCGGGAAGGCATTTTTGCGACCTGCCCAGAAGCTCATACGCTCTTCTTCTGATTCTGAAACGCGGCTGTAGGTGGCATTATGCTGTTCGGCAATTTTGCTGACACGGTCAAGCAGGTAATCGACCTCAACTTGAGGGCCGTCCAGCTCAACAATCAACAGAGCTTCCACATCCATAGGATACCCTGCGTGGACAAAATCTTCGGCTGCATGAATAGCCAGTTTGTCCATCATTTCCATGCCACCCGGAATAATGCCTGCGGCTATGACCCCGGTTACACATTCTCCGGCTTCTTCGCTTTTCTCAAAGCCGAGGAGAATTGCACGGGCCGTTGCTGGTTTTTGCAAG
>JABJOR010000002.1 GCA_018664265.1 Rhodospirillales bacterium | reverse complement strand
TAAAATGAAAAAAGAAGGTACTATTGATCAACAACAGAACTTTCATAAACCAATGTGGCTGGCAAAGGCAGGTCGCTCTTTTGTGAATCAGGCCCTTTTTCCCATCCCAGAACCTGTAGGTCGCCCTCACTTGCATTGGCAATAACAGAGAGGCGTGTTGTTGGATTAAGGATTGGTGGCGTCACCCAAGTGAAATTATTAGGCACGTCATAACGTACACTATCCATCTGGGTTAACCTGTTTCTCGAATCATAACCACGTCCATACGATCGGATATTAAGATTTTTCCAATGATTGGCGATAGCATTGGGACCAATCTGATAGCTAACTTCATCAGGAGTTCGCTCAATTAAGGCGTTCTCGCGCGTGCTAATTCCGCTTAGTGTAAAAAATGCTGGCATGGCAATGGGCTCTGTCGTCAGAACATCAAAAGCCTCTTCAAAGTTTTTACACTGATCAAAAACCTGACGTAACAAATGAACTGGTGGCAAAGCATTCTCACGCCACATGCGCAAACGCTCTATCCCCCAATCAAGAGCATAAAGACCGCTTCTTCGTCGCATAGGAGGTTGATTAATAGCAGCCGAAAACCTACCCGGAGCCATCCCCGTCAACACACCGGAAAAACCGGGCCATGTAACGGAATCATAAGAACCCACTTCGCCCTGCATACGGGCCACAATCACATTGCGGCCCAGCCCATCAAGCGGCCAGTCCAGAGTTCTAAGCAACCGATTTCCCGTTCGGTGCAAATCGGGTCCAATGGCAGAAGTACAGGACCACTCATAGGAAATATTCAACATATAAACACCCGAACTTCCGAGATAATCCGCTACTGCAAAAATCTCGTCTAGATACGGGTTATTATTTCGTGCAAGCCAATATTCGGACAAGCTGTCAGCGACTGACAATATAGGCCCAGAGTAATGATTACGAGCCATCTCCAGAAGGTTATCCATCCGTTTCGGTTCCGCCATAACCATAGCAAGTGGCCCGCCATCACCAACCTCGGCCAGAGGTATAGAGTGACGCTCTAATACCGGCCTCATTTGAGCTTGATCACGTGCTTCCATGCATACTCTCGCTTTCTTGCCAACAAACACTGCTTAGAACCGTAGACAGATCACCTCTTCTATCGCGTTCCGGGGGGCAAAAACAATAGACTTATCCCCTTTCCCAATTGACGTTGAGGGCTTATGATCCGCAACTCTCGATTAAATCATAACGCAATTAAAGCAGAGTACAGAAATGATCCCTCGTTATTCCCGCCCCGAGATGACAGACATCTGGGAGCCCGCCAACAAATTCCGCCTTTGGTTTGAAATTGAAGCACATGCCTGTGACGCGCAAGCTGATTTGGGCGTTATCCCCAAAGACTCTGCAAAAGCTGTTTGGGAAAAGGGCGACAAGCCTTACACACCTGAGCGAATTGCCAGAATTGATGAAATCGAGCTTGAAACCAAGCATGACGTCATTGCCTTCACGACTGAGCTGGCTGAATTGGTTGGTGCCGAAGATTCCCGCTTTGTCCACCAGGGCATGACATCATCAGATGTCCTTGATACCTGTTTAAGCGTTCAACTGACCCAGGCCGCCGATATATTGCTGGCTGATATGGACAAGGTTCTTGCCGCTCTGAAAGATCGGGCGTTCGAGACGAAGCTCATGCCCACAATGGGGCGCAGTCACGGCATTCACGCAGAACCCACCACCATGGGCCTTAAATTTGCCCGATATTATGCAGAATTCCAACGTGGCAAAGAACGCCTGATTCAGGCCCGCAAAGAAATAGCCACCTGCGCAATTTCCGGCGCTGTTGGAACATTTGCCAATATTGATCCTCGCGTTGAAGAATATGTCGCTGAAAAGATGGGACTAACACCAGAACCTGTATCGACACAGGTCATTCCACGGGATCGTCATGCACAGTATTTCGCCGTGCTGGGCGTCATTGCCAGTTCTATGGAAAACATTGTTATTGAAGTTCGCCACATGCAGCGCACCGAAGTCCGCGAAGCCCAGGAATACTTTGCACCGGGCCAGAAAGGCTCCAGTGCCATGCCGCACAAGCGCAACCCTATTTTATGCGAAAACATTACAGGGCTGGCAAGGATCGTTCGTGCCAGCGTGGTTCCAGCGCTTGAAAACGTGGCTCTCTGGCATGAACGAGATATTTCACATTCTTCCGTTGAACGCATGATTGGTCCTGATGCAACGATCACCCTGAATTTTGCCCTGAACCGTCTGGCAGGCCTGATTGCCAAGTTGGTGGTCTACCCCCAGAACATGCTTGATCATCTGAATGCCTTTGGTGGTATTCACGATGCCCAGAGGGTGCTGCTACACCTGACCCAGAACGGTGTCAGCCGTGAAGGCGCCTATAAGATCGTTCAGCGTAATGCTATGCAGGTCTGGAAAAGCTTCGGCATTGATCCTGATAACCCGGATGAGCCCGCAAAGTTGGATGACCTCGACAAACAGGCCGCCAAGCATGACAACCGCATGTTTTTCTTCCTTTCGAAAGACGAGGAATTGGCAAAGACGCTTAGCAATGAAGACCTCAGCACGCTACTGGATGAAGATTCGCTCACCTATCACACCAAACATGTGGATACGATCTTCAAAAGGGTCTTTGGATAACACAAAGGAAAACACATCATGAGCATGGTTCTGACCAACCGGATAAAAGAAAAGCTGAATGCTGGAGAAACCGCCTTTGGTACTTTGGTCAGCATGCCCAGCCCACACTTGGTCCAACTTCTGGCAGGGGCCGGATTTGACTGGTTATGGTTCGATCTGGAACACGGGCCAATCCCTTTTGACGCCTTGCATAGCATGATCAATGCCACAGCAGTGGCCGATGGTCATACTGTACCCATAACACGGGTGCCTGCCGATGAGCTTTGGACCGTGAAGCCTGTGCTGGATTCAGGTTCCCTTGGTGTCATTTTTCCCTTTGTTGAAACCGCCCAGCAAGCCATCGATGCCATTGCAGCGACGCGCTATCCACCAGGAGGAAAACGCGGGTTCGGACCATTTTACGCAGCTTCACGGTGGGGGTTAGGTTTGCGTGAATATGCCGAACAAGCCGATGACGCGATCTTGCGGGTGGTCATGCTGGAAAGCAAAGCAGCTGTCGATAATGCGGAAGAAATCATGGCTGTAGAAGGTATCGATGTTGCCTTTCTTGCCCCTCTTGATTTATCTCAGAGCCTTGGAGTTCCCGGCCAATTCGATGCGCCAATTTATAAGGAAGCACTAGCACACCTTGAGGCCTGCGTTAAAAAAACAAATGCCGTTATGGGTACTCTGGGGTTGGATGCACAACAAGCCAATGAAAAAATCAAGCAAGGCTATAAGTTCATCATGTTAAGCGTTGATGCCGCATTGATCGACAGCGCCGCTCGTGGCCTACTGAATTCTGTCAAAGGGTAAAGGACTTCTGATTACGCAGCAGTCAATACCTTCAACTCTGCCTTCAACTCATCATTCGAGACAGGGTATTTACTGCCTTTGGCTGGCATAACCTGATCTTCTTTAAGACCAACAAC
>JABJOR010000102.1 GCA_018664265.1 Rhodospirillales bacterium | reverse complement strand
TCCAAAGGCTCTTGATGAGGGTGATTTGGTGTTGGATGGGCCGCGTGATCTTGGCAAGAATTTTTTAAAGTCGCTCAAGCTCAGCTTTTTTGCATCCACAGAAGGTGTGTAACGGAAAAACTTATTTACGGATGATCTGCCAGCAGCATTTCACCGAAGCTCATGAGCAGTCTGCGATCCAGATGACCTTCCATGCCAACCATTGTTGCCAGCGCTTTTTGCGGGCTGAGGGCCTGTTTATAGGTTCGACGATCGGTCAGGGCGCAAAAAATATCAACGATGGCGGCCATGCGCGCAAGGTTGTTCAGTTGCGATCCCTTCAGATTATGGGGGTAGCCGGTACCGTCAATTTTTTCATGATGCTGTTCGGCAATAATGGAAACCCCTTTGGGAATATCGTCCATCTGGTTTAGAAAGCTGGCACCGTACAGAACATGTTCCTTGATGACTTCATACTCATGAGCTTCAAGGGGCGTAGATTTGTTGAGCAGCTCATAGGGAATATAGTTTTTGCCCACATCCAGCATCAAACCACCAGTAGACAGTGTCAGAAGGTCACTGTCGGGTATGCCAATGGACTGACCAAAGGCACACAGAAAAGTTGCCGCGCGCATGGAATGGACATAGGTGTAATTGTCATGCTCGCGTATGGAACGCAGAATATCCTGATAATTTTTATTGCTGACGGCTTCCACCAGCGGCTCACAACTGTCCGTGAGTTCAGAGTATTCAACGGCTTCACCGCTCATTATTTTGCCAGCAATGGAATTAAAAAATGACAATGTTTTTTTCAGGGCCTGTTGCTGGACAGGTTCAATCTCGTCCCATTGGGATTCTGTGTGAGCATTGATTTGATCGGAAATTGTGCTGAGCAGCTGTGATGTTTGATAGGGCTTTTCCAGGCATTTCAGGCCGGTAACCTTGTTAGCTTCTGTTATCCAGCTTTCCTGTGCGCCCATCACTGTGAAAATAATCGGTAATTGCTTGCTGTCAAAATTGACGCGAACGGCTGAAATGAATCTTAAGGCCGATGTTCCTGACTGGGTTGCATCAATGATCAGGGTCTTTGGCAGGCCTGAAAACAGCTCATCAATCAGCTCAGAGGTATCGGCAAAGGCGCGCGCGTGATAATAGGGGCTGATAACATTAGACAGCTCCTCAAGATAACTTTCATTTCCGCTAACCATATAAACATGATGTTTATTGCTGGCAGCGCTTTGGGTTGGCATTTCTGTCAATTTTCTTCCCTTATCACAACACACCATTATGTATGATAAATTTGATCCTGCATGTGATGACCATCACATTGTGATTAATCAGTATTATCAGTGTTCTTGGGAAGTTGTCAGTCTTTTTCGACGGAATCGAGCAACATTTCTCTAAAAGTGCTCAGTAATTTATGATCAAGGTGCCCGGTCATCTCAGACATCAGGGCAATGGCCTGCTCCGGTTGCATTGACTCTCTGTAAGTTCTGCGGTCGGTCATGGCGCTGAAGATATCGATGATTGTTGCCATTCGCGCCAATTGATTGAGCTTGCCTCCGGATAATCCGTGCGGATAACCAGTACCATCCAGCTTTTCGTGGTGCTGTCCGGCAATAATGGAAACCCCTTTGGGCAATCCTTTGGTGTGATACAGGAAATCAACGCTGTAGGCGACGTGGCATTTCAGGGTTTCAAATTCATATTCATTCAGGCGCCCGGATTTGTTGAGCAGCTCATAAGGCAGCAGCATTTTACCAACATCATGCAATAAGCCACCTGTGGTCAGCGTCATGTGGTCTTCACCCCGAATACCGATCGCATCAGCAAAAAGGCTGAGGAACGTGGCAACTCGCATGGAATGAACGTAACTGTAATTGTCATAATCGCGCAGGCCGCGCAGCAGTTCATGATAATTTTGGTTTTTTACGGCTTCAACCAGGGGCTTACAGCTTTCGGCCATGTTATTGTAGTCGAGCGGCTCGCCATCAATAATCATGTTTGCAATTGAATTATAGGATGACAGCGTCAGCTTCAGGGCTTCGCGCTGGATGGGCTCGATCAAATCCCAGGAGGCTTCGATATTGGCGTTGATTTCGTTGGAGATGGCATTGAAAAGCTGAATCGGGCGAAACGGCTTGTCTAAAATTGTGATGCCGGAAAACTTATTGGCTTCCGTCACCAGATCTTCGCGTGATGCTGAAATCGTTAAAAGAATTGGCACTCTGTCGCTTTTGAAATGCGACCGGACTTTTGATATGGTGCTTATGGCATTGGAGTGTGCCTTATCGGCATCTACGATAAGTGTTTTGGGCAGCTGTGTTTCAAGCTCATCCAATAATACGGACGTATCATCAAACGCTACAGAGTTATAAAAAGGGCCAGTTACTGTAATTAATTGATTAAGAAACCGCTCATTTTCGCCACAAATGTAAACGAGATGCTTGTTCTGTTCGCCCTTATTATTATTTTCATTATCGGCCATACTGAATTAATATTCCAACACCACTTAAATTGCCCCCTTATATGAGTTTAAAGGACATCCTGTAAGAGGTCGATAGTAAATTTATATCACACATATGTGGAACTTATTAAGAGAGCCTTGCTTCGATAGCATCCCAAAGGTCTGATTCAAGCTGGGTTCCGTCATATCGACTGATTTCCTGCAGACCTGTTGGGGAGGTTACATTTATTTCTGTCAGGTAATCGCCAATCACGTCAATGCCAACAAAAATCAGCCCACGGTCGCGCAAGGCCGGGCCGATTGCCTCGCAAATTTCCTGATCCCGTTTGGTTAACAACGATGCCACAGCCTTGCCGCCTACATGCATGTTGGAACGGGACTCTCCGGCCGCAGGAATACGGTTGATGGCCCCGACAGCGACACCGTCAATCAGAATTATGCGTTTGTCGCCGGCACGGACATCAGGAAGGTACCTCTGAACCATGACCGGTTCACGCGATGCCTCGCTGAACATTTCAATCAACGAATTCAGATTTTCGTCACCGGGCTGCAAATGAAAAACCCCGGCACCACCGTTGCCGTATAATGGCTTGATAATGATGTCTTTGTGTTGCTCGCGAAAAGCCTTGATCCGATCTGCATCCCGGGTGATCAACGTTGGCGGCATCAGCTCTGGAAATTCTGTGACAAACAGCTTTTCCGGTGCGTTGCGCACATGGGTCGGAT
>JABJOR010000101.1 GCA_018664265.1 Rhodospirillales bacterium | reverse complement strand
TTGTTCTGGGGACCCAAAGCTTTGGGAAAGGGTCAGTGCAGACAATTATCCCTCTTGGCTTGCATGGGGCCATGCGCTTGACCACATCGCTTTATTATACACCTTCCGGGCGTTCCATTCAGGCAAAAGGGATCGTTCCCGATATCCTTGTTGAGCAGGCAACATTGGAAAATGTATCCACGAGCCATGGAAGACGTGAAGCGGATTTACGTGGTGCGCTTGAAAATGGCAATGGTGCTGCACCTGACAGTGAGGATGATACTACTAAGGATGCTGAAGCCGACAAAGACAGTGCGCCACAGGACTATCAATTGCAGAGGGCTCTTGACCTGCTACACGGCGTTTCATTGTTTTCTGCCATGTCGGAATAGAATGGTAACGGAGCATTGTTAATTGCAATGACTCGTCTGGATTTGGTTTTGAAATAATGGAGGTATTGGCTCATCGGTCTCAAGGATTTATTCAGTCGTAAGAAAAAAGACGACGAAGAAGACGATGAATTTGATGAAGACTTTGACTTCGATGACTTCGATGAATCGGATGAAGACATCGAAGGAGCTGATGTGCGCGAAGCCATGGCCGTGGAAGCACCCGCCCCACCGGATGGTGGGCTGGATGCTGAATCCGATATAGACAGCGAGCATGAGTTCGGTGATTTACCACCAAAAAGCCAAGGTATGCAACCAGACTCTGATCAGGGCGGTATGCCTCCGGATGGTGAACCCGGGCAAGCGGAAACGTCAAAAGACCCTTTTGCAAATCAGGAAGATGAAGACCTCGATTTTGGTGATGAATTTGATGATGAAGAGGGTGATGACGATGAAGAGGGAGATGAAGAAGGCGGAGGCCGTTTTGCTGGCCTGAAAGCCAAGTTGGTTCCCATCATGGAGAACCGATGGGCGCGTTACGGTGTTTACGCTGGAGCTGGTGTTTTTGTTCTTGCCCTGATTGGTGGTACTGCCTTGTTGTTTATGGGCGGGGATGATCATGTCGATATCGCCGCACAAAGCAGTGCAGGCTCAGGAGGGCTGCAGCCACCTGCAGGGGGTGGTTTGAACGATCTGAGCGAGACCGAAGGTGAAACCATAAGTGCTGAACGGGCCGAGGCTGGTATTCAGGCATTTTCCACAGGTGGCGGCTTGAATGTGGCTCTGGAAGACGCAATGGAAGGTGGTGGCCTTATGGTGCAAGTGGCCTCCAATAATGCTTATAGCCGCTACCCAGACCGATCGTTGAATGAGCCTCTATCCAAGGCCCCGAATGCGGATTTACTGGAATTCCGTGGCGAGACGGTTCTGCCTTTGCCAAGGACCGCAGATGATGGGCGCGTATCCTGGCAGGAGTACGCAAGACCGTTTGAGGTTGATCCGGATATTCCAAGAGTTGGGATCATCATTACTGAATTGGGTTTAAGCAAAGCTGGAACACTGGCTGCCATCAGGAAACTACCACCGGAAGTTTCTCTCTCATTTAGTCCCTATGCGGAAGATCTGGATCAATGGATGATCCGCTCACGCAGGGCTGGTCATGAGGTTATGCTTGGGCTGCCCCTTGAATCAAGCCGTTTTCCTATTGAGGATCATGGCCCCTTGGCTTTGAAAGTTAGCCTGCCAACAGAAGAGAACATCATTCTTTTGGAAGAAGTGCTTCAATTGCTGCAGGGGTCTATCGGGGTAGAGGTATTTATGGGGTCAAGATTTACAGCCAATGCGGGGGCTGTCAGAGATTTGTTGGGTATGCTCGGAGCAAGGGGGTTGATGATCATTGACCAAAAAGAAAACCCGCTTTCAAAGATTTCGGATGTGGCAACCGAATTGAGTGTTGCCCATGCCGTCAGTGAAGTGCGACTGGACAGTGTCATGGCCTCCTCTGCAATCACTGCCCGTATGAAAGATGCTGAACGTTTGGTCAAAAGCAGTAACTCAGTCATTGTAACAACATCTATGACGCCAGCAATTATGGAACGCCTGCAATTGTGGATTGCATCACTGCATGCCATGGGAATAGTCCTTGCACCTGTCAGCTCCTTTGCATCTCAGGGGGGGGAGGAGCATTGAGCGAGGAACCACAAGCCGGATACCGCCCATGCGTTGGTGTCATGGTTCTTAACAAAGACGGGCTGGTTTTTGTCGGTTGCCGGGTTGGATATGAAGATGACCCACATGCCTGGCAACTGCCACAGGGCGGCGTTGACGAAGATGAAGAATTGGAGACGGCTGCACTTCGGGAACTTCTGGAGGAAACAGGTATATCTTCCGTAGAGCTGCTGGGGCAATCCAGGCAATGGATAAGCTATGATTTGCCTGAGGGTGTTGCGAAGGGTTGGAAGAGAAAATTCAAGGGCCAGTCACAGAAATGGTTTGTCTATCAATTTCTGGGTCAGGATAGTGAAATCAATTTAAATTATACGAAACATGTAGAATTTTCCCAATGGCGTTGGGTTCCTGTTGAGGAAATCATCAATATGGTTGTCCCATTTAAACGCGCAGTATATGAATCCGTTGTTTCGGAATTCTCCCACTTGGCAAAACCCAGAGGTTAGTAATGATGTATTTTGAAGTTGCAGCAGGTTTTGTCCTGCTGCTGGGGGCTGCAGAGTTTATGGTGCGTGGCTCGGTCGCACTGGCAAAAAAGCTGTCCATATCACCGTTGATTATTGGTATGACAATCGTAGCTATAGGAACGTCTGCTCCTGAGCTTGTTGTTGGCCTTCAGGCTGCCAAGGCTGGCGCTTCCGGTATGGCGTTGGGTAACGTTGTGGGGTCCAATATTGCCAATGTCTTGTTGATTCTCGGTTCTGCCGGACTGGTGTCCGTTGTCGTATCCAAAGAAGGTGCGCTGTTGCGCGATGGAATTGTGCTAATTGCCGGCAGTGTTCTGTTTGCATTCTTTTGTATGAGTGGGGAAATCGGCCAAATAAGCGGAATTATTCTGGTTTCTGCACTTGTTGCATTTTTATACATGTCATATCGCAGAGTCCGTACCGAGGGTGGCTCTGACGCTGAACTTCATGTTGAAGAAGTCGATGAGGTCGGAGAGCTTCCTGACAATATGCTTATTGTCTTGTTGTCATTGTTCGGCGGATTAGCCGGAATTGTTTATGGTGCAGACATCTTGGTTGACGGCGCCGTGCAAATTGCCCGTACCTTTGAAGTCTCGGAAGAAGTTATCGGATTAACCATTGTAGCATTGGGCACATCCTTACCGGAACTTGCGGCTTCTGTTGTCGCGGCCCTTCGTGGACATGCCGATGTGGCTATTGGTAATGTGGTTGGCTCAAATCTGTTTAATGTGTTGGGCATTGCCGGTGTTGTCGCCATTGTCTCACCCTTGCCTGTTGTTGAACAGATCATGACATTTGATATTTGGGTCATGTTGGCTTCAACGGTTGCCATGCTACCGCTGCTAATTCTTGGTTGGAAGCTGACACGGCTCGCCTCAGTTGCGTTCCTGATCTTGTATTGTGCCTACATTGCAATGCAGGGATATGGTGTTGAAAAATCTCTCGCCATGATATGGTGATACTGTGATTGATAATATGAAACGAACCATTATGAAAAATGAAGACCACGTATTTATCCGTGATCTGGAGCTATTGTGTTCCATTGGAATTCATGATCATGAAAAACAGGCACCTCAACGGGTTCTGATTAATATTGATATGATGGCTTATCCATCATCAGTTGATGTGAATGACGATCACGAAAATGTAATTTGTTATGAGACGGTTACCAATCAGATCAGGGCGTTAATTGCCAAAGGGCATGTAAATCTGGTGGAAACGCTGGCAGAAGATATTGCCTCATTATGTCTGAAAAATACAAGAGTATTCAATGTCCGGGTGCGTATTGAAAAACCGGATATCATTGCAGATACACGAAGCGTCGGGGTTGAAATTGTCCGATGTAATGATGGGGTTTAGCATACCCAAAATCTTAGCAAAACCAGCCAACTCATTGTAGATAAATAATTTTTTAGTTAAACAGTGTAGAAGAGTTGTGCACAGGAATGATTTATAGGTGTCGTTGATATTTTAGTTAAAATTTTCTTCTTGTTTTTCAGAGGGTTGACTGTTTAGTCAAATTATCTCCAAGATATTTTTCAATGATTTCAATAGGTTATGATAAAGGACTGTTTTTAGCTAAAAAATTAAACAAATGAGACAATTGTTGAATTTAAAACAGTATATTTTTTGAGAGGCTATTTTAGCCACAACTTTATCCACAGGTTTGGTGGATAGAATTTAGAGATAAATGGTTTTTATGCTTAGATTCAAAAAAACTTTGGAATAACAATCTTGACGTTTCCTGAGCGAATGTGCCAAGGGCGATTTAAGAGCAAATAAATGAGTGCATAAGCATGCATGATTCTGAACCGACTACAAAATCAGAGGCGACGACAGGTTCTCCTGAGGACTCTGATTCCAACACGGAACCGGGTGGTGTATCGGTTATTCAATCCTATCTCAAAACCTTACCAAATAGCCCTGGAGTCTACCGTATGGTGAGAGAGGACGGTCAGGTCCTCTACGTTGGCAAAGCCAAAAGCTTGAAAAAGCGGGTTACCAGTTACACAAAGCTGACGAGTCAATCTAACAGGATCAGGCGTATGGTGATGCAAACAAGCTCAATGGAGTTTGTCTCCACCCATACGGAAGCCGAAGCACTGTTGCTTGAGGCAAATCTGATTAAGCGGTATGCGCCGCGCTATAATATCCTGCTTCGCGATGATAAAACTTTCCCGCAAATACTGGTTACGGGTGACCATGATTTTCCACAAATCGTAAAGCATCGGGGTTCCCGTAAACGCAAAGGGGACTATTTTGGCCCGTTTGCCTCAGCCTGGGCCGTAAATGAAACCCTGGCATTCTTGCAGAAAGTCTTTTATCTGAGGACATGTACGGATTCAGTCTTTGAGGCACGCACCCGGCCTTGCCTGCTGTATCAGATCAAGCGCTGTTCAGCGCCCTGTGTAGAGCGGATTGCCAAGGAAGATTATAATGACATGGTCGATCAGGCGAGAGCCTTCCTGAATGGGCGTAGCAGTGATATCCAGCAACAGCTTGCCGCAAAAATGCAAAAATCCAGTGACGTTATGGAATACGAGCAGGCCGCCCAGTACCGTGACCGTATTCGCGCCTTAACCCAAATCCAGTCCCATCAGGACATTAATCTGGCAGGATTGGAAGCCAGTGATGTTATTGCAGTCCACCATACGGGTGCCCAGAGCTGCGTTCAGGTGTTCTTCTTTCGAAGTGGTAACAATTATGGCAACCGAGCCTATTTCCCTGCTCATGGCCGTGATGAAGATGCGGGTGAAGTTTTGGAAGCATTCCTGGCCCAGTTTTATGACAAGACTCCACCGCCAAAACACATCGTGTTAAACGTCGATATTCCAAACAAGGACTTGTTGGAAGAAGCCTTGTCCCTTCGCGAAGAACGACGTGTAAAGGTCTTGGTTCCAACCAGGGGCGATAAACGTAAACTCGCCCTGCTTGCTGAGACAAATGCACGCAAAGCACTGGAACGTCGCCTTGCTGAGAGTGCAACCCAGCGTAAATTATTGGAAGACCTGAGTGGAATTCTTGGTTTGGATGCTTTCGACCACCTTTAGGGGGTATGTTTGCAACAGTACCTTCAACGATTTTAAGCAATGCTTGTTGAACACCTTCACCAGAAACATCTCTAGTAATAGAGGGATTCTCAGACTTTCTGCTAATTTTATCAACCTCATCAATATAAACTATTCCTCTTTGTGCTTTTTCAACATTATAGTCTGAAGCTTGTAATAATTTTAAAATAATATTTTCAACATCTTCACCAACATAACCTGCTTCTG
>JABJOR010000100.1 GCA_018664265.1 Rhodospirillales bacterium | reverse complement strand
GTCATGTGGTTTTGCTGGAAGCCTGCCGTCGATTGCCAAACTTGCACCATTTCGTCTATGCGTCTTCGTCCTCGGTTTATGGCGCCAATACCAAGCTGCCATTCAGTGTGGAAGATCGCGTTGATCATCCTGTATCGCTTTATGCGGCAACCAAGAAATCCATGGAAATGATATCGGAAAGCTACGCGTCGATGTTTGCCATGCCGCTGACGGGTTTGCGCTTTTTCACGGTTTATGGGCCTTGGGGCAGACCGGATATGGCAGCCTTTATCTTCACACGCAAAATTTTAGCTAGCGAGCCCATTGAGGTTTTCAATCATGGTGACATGCGCCGCGACTTTACTTTTATTGATGACATTGTGAGCGGTGTCGTTGGATGCCTGGATGGCCCTGCTGAATTAGCAGACGGCAAAATGCCGCACCGCGTATACAATATCGGAAATCATAAATCTGAGAAGTTAATGGATTTTATCGGCATCCTGGAAAATGCTCTTGGCCGCAAGGCTGAAATTGATTTCCAACCCATGCAACAGGGTGATGTAAAAGAAACTTACGCTGATATCGAGGCTACCAGACGGGACTTCGGGTTTGAGCCCAAAACCCCTATTACAGAGGGAATTCCGAAGTTCATCGACTGGTATCGGGAATTTTATGGCGCCAATTGAACACGATCGTTCTCTGCATCTGCATATAGGCTTATTGCTGCTGCTCGCCGTTATCTGGAGCTCCTCCTTTACAATGATCAAAGTCGCTGTGGAAAGTATTCCACCGCTTACTCTGGTTGCTGCGCGCCTTGTTATTGCCGCTGTTTTTTTGATTGTTTTTCTTAAAGTAAGGGGGAAGCACCTTCCCTCATTTGGTAAGGCATGGATGCCTCTTGCTATAGTAGCCTTTACTGGTAATTCGCTCCCCTTCTTTTTGATATCCTGGGGGGAAGCCGGAATTGATAGTGGTCAGGCCGTGATCATGATGGCTGTGATGCCTTTGGCGACTTTGGTTCTGGCACATTTTTATACACAAACGGACAAGATTACCCCGCTTAAGTTCATTGGCCTGAGCATCGGCCTTTTGGGTGTGCTGATCTTGGTTGGCCCATCGGCTCTGAGTGGACTTGGGGGCAGCTTTATACGGGAACTCGCCGTCGCAGGGGCTGCGATTAGTTACGCGATCACGACAGTCTATATCCGGCGCATGCCTACTGGTGGGGACCCCATTGAACGAAGTTCTGGTGTCATGTTGTGTGCTGCTTTGCAAATGGTCCCGATTTCCCTGATGATTGATCAGCCATGGTTGCTTGAAATTTCCTCGGCATCGATCTGGGCAAATCTGTATTTAGGACTGTTTCCGACAGCTCTTGCGGCGATTATTCATTTTCATCTTATCGCAGCACGCGGCACAACGTTCTTTTCAGTCGTAAACTATATAATCCCAGGCATGGGCGTAGCTTGGGGCGCGATGTTCCTGGGAGAACAAGTGACCTGGAATATGATCGTTGCTCTGGTAGTTATCTTAAGCGGGATTGCGATTGCGAATTTAAAGAGAGTTCAAAAGCAATAATTTTTGTTTGTATACAAACAAAAACAGTATATTCTATTCTTTGAAAATAATTATTGAAATTTTCACTTACAATTATGATATTTTCTGAGGTTGCTGCGCTGCAATAAAACAGATAAATAGGTCGATTATAGAGTACAGCCGACAATGAAATAGGATACTGCGGACATGCGTAAATATTTGCAAATCAATCTGAATGATCGCTCGATTGAAACTCAGGAATTGCATGGCAAAGACATTGCCATTGCCGGGCGTCATTTTATTGCCAAAACATTGCTAAATGATGGCGTTGCAAAAATTGATCCTATGTCTGCTGATAATCCATTGATTTTCTCTGCTGGCCCGTTTGCAGGAACCAACTTTTCCAATGCCAACCGTATCAGTGTTGGCTGCAAAAGCCCCTTAACCGGCGGCATCAAGGAAGCCAATGGCGGTGGAACCTTTGCCTATGCAATGGGCCAACTTGAGATAGCAGGCTTTACGTTGAATGGCGTCAGTGATGACTGGGTTGTCATCCATATTCCAAGCGAAGGTGAAATTGTGTTTGATGAGGCTGCTCCCTATATGGGCAAAGGCAATATCGAAGCTGCCCAAATGCTGCACGAAAAATATGGCGATAAAGTCAGCCTCGGTCTATGTGGTCCTGTTGGTGAGTATG
>JABJOR010000099.1 GCA_018664265.1 Rhodospirillales bacterium | reverse complement strand
TTGCGAACCTCATGCTGGCTCTTTCCACAGAAAGAGCAATACAGGGTATTCTTCGTGTCGTTGCCGGTGGTCTTGCTCATGGATACTCCATACTGTAAGCGCGCTTGCGCCGATAACTAAACCTATCATAAACGCTGCCCACAGGGTCGGACAAACATTTATTGCATGCAAGCCATTTTATCCTGAATAACAAGATAGGCCATGCAATGCAAAACAAGTGATCTGCATATAAGCTTAGATCACGAATTCAGCAATACAAATTCCTAAAGGAAATTGATCAACATGAAGTTAATTAGTCAGGCTTGCTTTCAGAATCGTCATCATCGCCTTCCTGGGATGGGCGATTGGCAACAACTTCATCCACAATACCAAAATCAGTCGCTTCCTGCGGGCTCATGAACTTGTCACGTTCCAGTGCATCGGCAATGACTTCAAAATCCTGTCCAGTGTGATCAACATAGATATTGTTAAGTCTTTCACGAAGAGACAGGATTTCTCTGGCATGGATCTCAATATCCGTTGCCTGGCCTGAAAAACCACCGGAAGGCTGGTGAACCATAATACGTGCATTTGGTAGAGCAAAGCGTTTGCCTTTGGCACCGGCACACAACAAAAGCGAGCCCATGCTGGCAGCCTGTCCAATACAAACAGTTGATACTTCAGGACGGATGTAGGCCATTGTGTCGTAAATGGCTAACCCGGAGGTCACAACACCTCCAGGAGAGTTGATATAGATAGATATATCCTTGCTCGGATTTTCCGATTCAAGGAACAGTAGCTGTGCACAGATCAGGCTCGACATATAATCTTCGACCTGCCCGGTCAGGAAAATAATACGCTCCTTGAGCAAACGAGAGTAGATATCATAGGATCTCTCGCCCCGATTGGTGGTTTCTATCACCATTGGGACCAGAGTGTTCATGTAGGTATCAACTGGATCTCTCATGATTTTATACCGCTCTTCATGCACATGTTTCTATATCAGTCTTCTGTTTTCTTTTTAGCCGCAAGTTTTTTGGCTGCTGGCTTTTTAGCCGC
Organism: Rhodospirillales bacterium; assembly: GCA_018664265.1. Classification (GTDB taxonomy): domain Bacteria; phylum Pseudomonadota; class Alphaproteobacteria; order Rhodospirillales; family Casp-alpha2; genus JABJOR01. The sequence continues at coordinate 3,837 of JABJOR010000099.1, read as the reverse complement.
TGGCTTCTTTGCCTCAGCTTTTTTGGCTGTAGGTTTCTTGGCAGCAGCCTTTTTAGCTGGTTTCTTGGCTGGCTTTTCGTCAGGTTCAGCCATCAGCTCTTCCATAGAGACCGTTTTCTCTGTGATTTTTGCCAATTCAAGGATGAAATCTACAACTTTATCTTCATAGAGCGGTGCTGACAGGGACTGCATAGCCTGAGGATTGGTGCGATAGAATTCCAGAACTTGCTGTTCCTGGCCCTGATAACGCTGAGCTTCGGCGAACATACGCTGGTTAATCTCGTCCTGAGAAACCTGAATATCGTTAGTACGACCAACCTCTGAAAGGACAAGACCCAGACGTACTCGACGATTGGCGATTTCATGGAAATCTGCCTTGTGTTCATCGTCAGATTTTTCTTTGTCGTCGTCATCCAGTGTACCTTCATCACGCGAATGCTCATACTGAGCCCAGATCGAGTTGAACTCTTCATCGATCATGCTCTGTGGAGATTCGAATTCATGAGCTTCATGAAGCTCGTCCAGCAGAACACGCTTCAGGCGGATACGTGAAATTTCAGCAAATTCACGTTGACGGTCTTCGCTAACAGCTTCTTTGAGTTCAGCAAGGGTTTCTTTACCGAATTTCTTGGCCAGTTCGTCATCAACAACGGACGGTACGGTTTCACGCAACTCTTTGATGTCAACGCCGAACACAGCAGGCTTTCCGGCAAGATCTTCTGCGCCATACTCTTCCGGGAAGGTCACTTCCACGTCGATATGGTCGCCAACACTTGCACCGATAAGTTGGTCTTCAAAGCCAGGAATGAAACTGTTTGAGCCCAACTCGAGTTCAAAAGCTTCTGCTGATCCGCCATCAAACACTTCGCCATCTACCTTGCCAACAAAATCAATGATTGTGATATCACCGCTTTTGCTTTTGCGTTTGGTTTTGATAGGCTCGGATGACTTGTGCATAGAAGCAAGGCGCTCGATGGTTTCATCGACTTCCTTGTCTTCAATTTTAACAGCAAGGCGTTCCAGTTTCAGTTTGGAAAAATCGCATGTTTTGATTTCAGGAATAATGTCAAAACCAAGGGTGAATTCAAGATCACCGCCTTCTTCGAAGGATGTAACTTCGATTTTTGGCTGACCTGCCGGGCGCAAATCGCGCTCGGTAATTGCCTGAGTTGAAGTTTCATTGACAGACTGTTCAAGGACTTCACCACGGAGTGCTTCGCCATAGCGCTTGCGAAGCAATGCTGGCGGCACTTTGCCCGGGCGGAAGCCTGGCATATTTACCGTTTTGGCGGCCTCTTTCAGGCGGTCAGTGATTTTGTCTTCAATGTCGGTGGCCGGTACTACTACCTTAAATTCCCGAAGGAGGCCTTCATTTTTGGTCTCTGTAACCTGCATATTTCCTCAACAGAATAAATGTACTGATAGGGCCGCTTGAAAACGGCAATAAATCTCAACGTAAAATCTTTTCGCATGTCGTTTTGGTGCGGGCGAGAAGACTCGAACTTCCACTTCCTAAGAAACTGGTACCTAAAACCAGCGCGTCTACCAATTCCGCCACGCCCGCAACCCAACGACATTCTCGCGGGTGCTGCACTCTATACATTTAGAATAGAGTGTCAATTACGACAAAGCCTACCAGACAGCCTTTTTCCATAGTTTTTTCAATAATCTTCTTTTATTGTTATTTTTTCGCCAAAGAACGGATCGAAGATGACATGGGTACGGTGCCTTTTGCCTTGTAGTTCTCGTGGTTTTTTTCAATGTCACCATGCTTATAAAGGTAGTTAATCATCAATCCAGCTGATTGTTTCATGCCCTTTGTGGATAGATCCCCCATCCAGTTCAGGGATTCCATTCTCGCGCCGTTTGATAGGTGAAAATGGGCTACCGGGTCCATGGTTGTTTTTTCATGTCGTTTTACTTGTGTCAGGTAGCGTGCGCAGATTCTCATCATTGGTGTTTTCAAGATTTCCAGAGTTTGAGGATTTTCAGTCCAATCCCCCGATGACAGCAAATCCATGAGCTTACCCTTAGCCCCTCGCCCACTTTCTCCCAGTGCATTAAGAGATTTGTGTTCTGCAACACTGAGTACCCCTTTTTCTCCTTCACTGAGGGCTTTTTCAAGCCATGCCAGGAATCCGGGAATGGGAGACAGGGTTGCAAAAGTTTTGATCGTAGGGAACTCATGAGACAAGTGTTCTACAACCCGTTTTATCAGGAAATTGCCAAAACTGATGCCTGCCAATCCCTTCTGGGCATTGGAAATAGAATAGAAAATTGCTGTATCAGCCTTTGTGCTGTCCTGCACTGGCGCATTTTCATCCAGTAAACTTTGAACATTATCTGCCAGACCATTCACAAGAGCGACCTCAACAAAAATAAGCGGTTCTTCCGGCATCCGGGGGTGAAAGAAAGCATAACACCGACGATCAGAATCCAGTCTGTTTTTTAAATCATCCCAGCTTCTGATCTCATGAACCGCTTCGTAAGCAATCAATTTTTCCAGTAAAGCAGCTGATGAATTGTCCCAGGTGATTCGGCGAAGTTCTAGAAACCCAATATCAAACCACGAGGAGAAGAGAGACTTGATATCATTATCAAGAGCTTTCATGGCTGGGTTGTTTTTTGTCAGAGGCAGTAAGTCCGCTCTTAAATCGACCAGAAATTTGACCCCTTCCGGCAGGGCGTTGAATTGTGTCAGCAATTTAATTCGTGGCGCATCTAAAAGATCACGGAGTTGCATTTCTACGATATGCTTTGCACCACCATTGTGTTCAGAGATCAATTGGGATGCTATCTTACGGACTTTTTCATGATCCACATCGAAATCTTCTGCCATGATTCGCAAGAATTCATTTTTGCCTGAAGGATCAAGCGCCATATAGACATGCCCAAGTGCAGCAGCCCTTACACGCGCTGAGACTTCCCCACCTTTGGCTTCCAGACAATCATGCATTTGCTTTACTAATCTGTCGGCATCGTCTTCCGGTAAATCGGGACGCATGCTCGCTGCTGAGGCATCGTATTCACTATCCGCAATACGCTGCCATGCCTGACGTGCGCGATTAAGGGTTTTGTCTAAAAATCCAGTGTTGGTTTTTTCTTCACTCATAATCTGGTCTCAATTCCTTTAAGACATCAGGCAGTTTTTCACACAGGTCCTCGGCAATTAATCCGGCGCCTACAAGGCTCGCGCATTTTCCGTGTATCCAAACCCCGGCACAAGCCGCTTCAAAGGTTGATATAGTCTCATCCTGTCGTTGGGCAAGCAGCCCTGCAATAATGCCCACAAGCACATCACCGGCCCCTGCTGTCGCAAGGTCTGGTGGTGCATTATTATTGATAGTTGCACGGCCATCAGGTGCCGCTATCACCGTATCGGAACCCTTTAATACAACAATAGCATTGCATATTTTCGATGCTTGTCGTGTACGGTCCAATTTATTTCCGGAAATATTAAACAGCCGGGCAAACTCGCCTTCATGGGGCGTCAGGATACAAGTCGGATTAAGGTGCTTAAACAAATTATCGGGGTTTTCTGCAAATACACTCAAAGCATCAGCGTCCAGAACGACAGGTTTTCCAGAGTTCAAAGCTGTAATTGTGAAATCCTTGGTGCGTTCATTTAGTCCAGCACCGGGGCCTATAGCGACAACATTCCGACGATCATCCGTGAGCAGTTCCTGAAAGTCAGATAACTTATTTGCTTCTTCAACAATTGTTCCAGGGTCTGCCTTGGCATAAATTTCAAAACTTTCTCTTGTGCAAATGATGGAAGAAAGTCCTGCCCCTACTCTACGGGCAGCGCGTGCAGCCAATCTGGCTGCACCCATCATC
>JABJOR010000098.1 GCA_018664265.1 Rhodospirillales bacterium | reverse complement strand
TTCTTCTTGTTTGCGCAGCATCTGGACCGTTGTTGATTATGCTGGTCTATTCCTTTTTGACTGCCGGCCCTTACGGTGGGGTGGAATGGGAATTTTCCACAGACGGTTGGCTCAACGTCTTCATGCAGCGTGATATATTCGATGATACCATGTCGATTGCGGATGCCCATGTTTCGATCCTCTGGCGGTCCGTTAAACTTTCCTTGATGACGACCTTCACATGTTTTCTTTTTGGATTTCCGACCGCCTATTTTATCGCGACCCGCGCTCCGGACAAACGCAATCTCTGGCTGTTTATTGTTACGATCCCGTTTTGGACCAACCTGCTGATCCGCACGTTTGCTGTTATGGAATTGATCCGTAATCAGGGTGTTCTAAACACGTTCCTCACATCGTATGGATTAATCGATGCGCCGATCCAGATCATGTTTACCGACTTCGCTGTCATGATCGGGATGACCTACGTATATCTGCCATTGATGGTGTTGCCCATATATGCATCAATGGAAAAGCTGGACTTTCGGCTGGTTGAGGCTGGATATGATCTTTATGCGACTCGTTTCAGAGTCCTCAAGCGGATCATTGTGCCGCTCGTCAAGCCGGGAATTATTGCAGGGTCAATCCTTGTTTTCATTCCTTCACTTGGTGCTTACGTTACACCGCGAATTTTGGGCGGTGGGAAGAATATGATGCTGGGCAACCTGATTGGACTCCAGTTCGGCCAGGGGCGAAACTGGCCATTAGGCTCAGCCCTGTCCTTGACACTCCTGGTGCTGGTGATGATCGCCATGCTCTTTTACGTACGAAGCGCTGGAAAGTCGGGAGGTGCTCATGACCAATAGTAGCAACCCGGGCCAATCGATAATGCGTCGTCGACCTTTCTCTGTGAAAACCCAAACGGGTTTTACGACAATGGCGATAATTTGTTTCTTCTTGCTCTATGCTCCTCTGCTGCCACTTGTTTTCTATTCGTTTAATGCTGGCTCCTCACTTGCTTTTTGGGAGGGTTTTTCCTTTCGTTGGTATGTGGCCGCATGGGAAAACGAAATGGTTATGGATGCGACGATCCGCTCACTTTACCTGGCGATTTCGGCAGCACTTATTTCAACCTTTCTTGCAACACTGGCAGCGCTGGGAACCACACGCACCAGACCCTACAGGGGATTGACCGCCATTTACGCGATGATCAATCAACCGTTGATGGTGCCGGAAATCGTTACGGCTGTTGCTTTGCTCATTTTGTTTGCCGGGATCAAGCAGGCGACCGACTACCACGGGATGGCGTACCTTATTATTGCGCATAGCGCTTTTTGTATTCCGTTTGCCTATCTGCCTATCCGGGCACGGCTGGAAGGTATGGATAAGACGCTGGAAGTCGCTGCAGCTGATCTCTATGCAACTCGGTGGATGACATTTCGTCGGATAACCTTGCCGCTGATTTGGCCAGGCATTCTGGCTGGACTAATGTTGGCCTTCGTCATTTCATTAGATGACGTGGTTATCACGCAGTTGGTCAAGTCATCTGGTCAGAATACATTGCCAACTTATATGCTCGGTCAATTGCGCCGCGTCATCACGCCCGAGGTTAACGCGATATCATCGGTTCTTTTGGCGGTGTCGGTAGCGATCGTAACAGTTCTCTTTTTCCTAAATAAGAAAAATAATAACAATAAGAAAACACAATAAATTCAATAACCACTATCAAACAGGAGGATTTCAAATGAAGTGGAAACTAACAGCTGTAGCCGCAGGTCTCGCTTTCGCGTTGACCAGTGGAGTAGCAGGAATTGCAAAAGCAAGTGGAGAGCTAAACCTCTTCAACTGGGGTAACTACACGAACCCTGAACTTATTACAAAGTTTGAAGCAGAAACCGGTATTAAAGTTATTATCACCGATTACGATGATAACGATAGCGCCCTCGCCAAAGTTAAAGTCGGCGGCCATGGCTTCGATATGGTTGTGCCATCGTCAAACTATGTTCCTATCTGGATCAAAGAAGGCCTGTTGCTCGAGGCACGCCCCGATCAGATGTCCAACTTCAAAAATCTTGAAGAAATCTGGCAAGACGTAGACTGGGATCCAGGCCGTCATTACACCGTGCCATGGCAGTGGGGAAGTGTTGGTATTATGCTCGACACCGCCGTCTATAGTGGTGATATAAACACCTCATCCATAATTTTTGATCCTCCTGCTGAACTGGTAGGAAAGATCAATGTTGCACCAGAGATGGCTGATGTTGTCGGTATGGCGCTTCGTTATATTGGCAGCGAGCCATGCACCCTCGACAAAGCGGCTTTAAAGAAAGCCCGCGACTTATTGATTAATGCCAAAACCAAATGGTTGTCCATGGAATATGGCGTTATTGAAAAAATCGCAGGCGGTGATCTTGCTGCTTCTCTCTACTGGAATGGTGCCTCTTTCCGGGCTCGCCTTCAGAACCCGAACGTGCACTTCGGCTATCCTAAAGAAGGGTATTCTCTGTGGATGGACAGTGTGGCGATCTTGAAGGATGCCAAGAACGTAGAAAATGCAAAAACGTTCATGAACTTCATCATGGTACCTGAGAATGCTGCTTTGATTTCAGCCTTTGCGCGGTATGCCAATGGCGTCAAGGGTTCTGTGCCGTTCATGCCTGAAGACATGGCAACCGCTCCTGAGGTTGTGATCCCTCCTGAATTCCTTAAATCAGGTCACTTTGTACCTTCCTGTGAGCCAGAAGCTCAGGGATATTACACAGCGATTTGGACGGAATTACAGAAGTAGGCTGTTTAGCCAATAGAATGAACAGGGCCGGTCGCCAACGTGCCTCCGGCCCTGTTTATTACCTTTTTTTTAAAATATTGGAACATTTATGATGTCGGGCACGCCAAAAACAGCGCGCGAGATGGGGATTATGGTTGGCTCTCCACCACCACCGGATAAGCGTATTACCCATGAAAACTGGGACCGTCCACCCTATAACAGATGGGCTTTCCAGCATGTTCGTGAAGTTTTACCCACCATCAGTGTGTCAAAAGGCAACGGGCCTGCCTCAACGTTGCCTGAGGCCCAACAGGATTTCGATGCGCTGCCTGTGCGCCATGAACGCGATGGTCGTGACAGCACGGTTATGGATACTTTACTGAATACTTATACGGACGGTTTTATTGTCATTCATAACAACGAAGTGGTTTACGAGTGCTATCTCAATGATATGATGCCATCGACCCTGCATCTTTCCCAATCAGTGGCAAAATCGGTTACGGCGACGGCTTGCGGTATTCTCATCGGGCGTGGGGAAATAGATCGTGACGCGTTTATCGGTGATCTTATTCCAGAACTGAAAAACTCTGGATATGGTGACGCTCCCTTGCGCCACGTTATGGATATGCGCAGCGGTGTTAAATTTGGTGAGGAATATACCGATCCAGATTCTGATATTGGCAAGGTTGATGTGGCCAGTGGCTGGAAGCCGATGCGCGACGGGTTTCCAACAGCCATGCAGGATATTCCGGCGACGCTGACAAAAGAACGAGATCATGGCGGTTATTTTCAGTACCGCTCCATTGAAACCGATGTGATGGCATGGGTTATGGAACGTGCCACTGGAAAGCGCCTGGCACAGATCGTCAGTGAGGAGCTATGGCAGCCTATGGGGGCGGAACATGATGCACTCTATACAGTTGACCAGGGTGGATATGCACTCGCAGAAGGTGGCTTTAATGCGACTTTGCGTGATTTTGCCAGGGTCGGCCTGCTTTATGCGAACAAAGGCAAGGTGGGGGATCGTCAGCTTGTACCCGCTGAATGGGTCCGTGAAACCCTTCAGGACGGCGATATGGACGCCTTCAAGAATTATCCTAACCTGGATCATTTTCCCCGTGGGGCTTACAAAAACCAGTTTTGGGTTCTTGATACAGAACGCCAACTGATCAATGCGCGCGGTGTGTTTGGTCAGTCAATTTATATCGATGCTTTGAACAATCTGGTGGCAGTTGGGCTTTCAACATGGCCTGACTTTCTAAACCTGGAATACTTTCTCGATGAGGTCGATGTGTTGAATGCCATTACTCGTGAACTGACCGGACATTAACAGCTAATTCGACAAACATGTCTTGGAAAATAGGTGAGAGCGACATATTATGCCCACTGCTTAACTATATCTACCCACAAAGAGGTAGATGCAACGGGAGAAAATAACGAATGTCATTCTTTACCAAAAAATTCATGAGTGCCTCTGTTCTGGCGATATCTACGCTCGGACTGGTTGGTGCTGCTTCTGCTGAAACCCTGAAGGCCTCACACCAGTGGCCCGGTGGCAAGGGCGATGCCCGCGATGAAATGGTGCAGATTATCGCCAAGGAAGTTGCCGCAGCCAATGTCGGTCTGGATATCAAAGTCTATCCTGGTAAATCATTGTTCAAGCCAAAAGAACAGTGGGGCGCCATGGTTAAAGGACAGCTGGATATTTCCGCTTTCCCACTTGATTATGCCAGTGGTCGTCACCCGCAATTCAGTGCAACCTTGATGCCTGGTCTGGTCAAAAACCACGAGCATGCCTTGCGTTTGAACAGTTCACCGTTCATGGATGATATCAAAAAGATCATCAATGACGCTGGCGTGGTTGTGCTTTCTGATGCCTGGCTCGCCGGTGGTTTTGCGTCCAAGAAAAACTGTATTCTTGGTCCTGATACCATGAAAGGCCAGGTTACTCGTGCTGCCGGTCCTGCTTTCGAGCAGATGCTGGTTGGTGCCGGTGCTTCTATTTCATCCATGCCAAGCTCAGCCATTTATCAGGCTATGCAAACCGGCGTGCTTGATGCAGCCAACACAAGCTCAGGCAGCTTCGTTTCCTACCGTATTTACGAGCAGGTCAAATGCCTGACAGCTCCGGGTGCTTACGCTCTGTGGTTCATGTACGAACCAATCCTGATGTCCAAGAAAAGCTGGGACAAGCTTAACAGCGCTCAGCAGGATGCTCTGAAAGCTGCTGGTAAAGTTGCTGAAGCGTACATGACAGAAAAAGCTGCTGGCCTAGATACCAAAATGGTCGACGCCTACACAAAAGCTGGCGTTGAAGTCGTGGAAATGACCGCTGAACAGGCCGCAGCCTGGAAAGCGATTGCCCAGGAAACTTCCTACAAGATCTTCTCAGAGAAGGTTGAGGGCGGAAAAGAGCTGATCGCAAAAGCTCTTGCAGTAGACTAAAGACTATTAAACCCGGAAAGCAATAAACGGCTTTCCGGGTTTTCTTTATGCCCCGCCATTCTGGCATTTATCATTACGGGGGAAATTGACTTTGCGAAGTTTTATCCATTTAATTTATTATATTTCAAAGGCTTGTGGCGTTTTCGCGGCCTTGCTTGTCGGCGCGGCTATTCTTGTCGTGTGTCAGATGGTTGTGATGCGGTATTTCCTGAACGCATCGACAATCTGGCAAACTGAGTTTGTTATTTATTCGCTTGTGGCCTCAACGTTTATAGGCAGTCCCTATGTGTTGTTGATCAAGGGCCACGTGAACGTTGATTTGTTGCCGCATTATCTCGGTGACCGGGGCAAGTTGATCCTATCTTATGTTGCCAGCATCCTTGGCTTTGTGTTTTGCGCAGCCTTGACCTGGAAAGGCTTTGAGCTGTTTTATGAAGCCCTTGTCAATGGTTGGAGGACCGACACCGTTTGGTCTTTACCGTTATGGATACCGTACATCTCTATCCCTCTCGGGATTGGGTTATTAAGTCTGCAATATATAGCCGATATCATTGCCCTGATGACCGGGCATCACATGCCATTCCCTGTGGAATATCACAGCGCCATTCACGGGGAGGAAGAATAAGCCATGTCTCCATTAGAAATTGGTTTACTTGTTGCCATCATCACCATTGTCGTTCTGGCAACTGGTATCCCTGTCGCATTCGGTCTGGGCCTGACGGCTATTGGTTTTTTAATTGCCTTTGAAGGCTTTGACTCGCTTGATATTCTAGCTGAGACATTCTTCTCCGGCATTGCAGAATTCTCGCTTGTCTCGATTCCGATGTTTATTGTCATGGGGGCGGCGATTGCCTCAAGTCCGGCTGGTCGAGACCTCTATGAAGCCCTTGATCGCTGGTTGCATAAGGTTCCCGGCGGATTGATTATTTCCAATATCGGTGCGTGCTCGATCTTTGCAGCCCTCAGCGGATCATCCCCTGCGACGTGCGCCGCCATTGGCAAGATGGGCATTCCGGAAATGCGCAAGCGTGGATATCCAGACGGCTTGGCAACGGGCGCTATTGCGGCTGGTGGCACACTGGGAATTCTAATCCCGCCGTCCATCACCATGATTGTTTACGGCATCGCCACCGAGACCTCGATTGGTCGCCTGTTTATCGCTGGCCTGTTGCCGGGCTTGTTGCTGACGGTTCTATTTATGGCGTGGTCGCTCTATACGGCCAAACGTAATGGCTTTGATTTCAGTGCATCAAACGTTGGTTACACATTTAAACAAAAATTAGAGGTGCTGCCTCGGGTTATACCATTCCTGGTTATTATCGCTGGGGTGTTGTTCGTTCTTTATGGCGGAGTTGCCACACCATCGGAGGCTGCCGGAGTTGGCGCATTGTTTGTGCTGATCCTTGTCGCCGTTATCTACAAGGTCTATCAGCCTGCAAAAATCTGGGCGATTATTTCTGATTCCATGAAGGAAAGCGTGATGATCTTGATGATCATCGCGGCCTCTGCCTTGTTCAGCTACACCCTGTCATCGCTGTTTGTGACCCAGGCCGTGGCTGAGCAAATCGTCAGCCTCGATGCCAATCGCTGGGTTATCATGGCGATGATCAACGTGTTCCTGCTGATCGCCGGGTTCTTCCTGCCGCCAGTGGCCGTGATCCTGATGACGGCGCCGATCCTGCTGCCGATTATCGAGCAAATGGGTTTCGATCCGTACTGGTTCGCCGTGATCTTCACCATCAATATGGAAATCGGTTTGATTACGCCTCCGGTGGGATTGAACCTTTATGTGATTAATGGGATCGCGCCGGAAATTTCCCTGCCAACTATTCTCAAAGGGGCGTTTCCGTTCATGCTGTGCATGGTGGTGGCGATTGTTATCTTGTGTATCTTCCCGGATATTGTAACGTTCCTGCCTAACTACATGATGGGTGCTGCACAATAACAGGGGAATAGCCTTCAATGGATCTGGTATCCTGGTTACAGGTTCTATTGGTGTGTGCTTTGGGGGCTATGTCCCCCGGACCAAGCCTTGCCGTGGTGCTGCGCAATACAGTGCGCGGCGGTAAGCGCCAGGGTGTTTTGACAGGCATCGGTCATGGGCTGGGAATTCTTCTATACGCTGGATTGGTGGTCACTGGCCTTGCTGTTGCATTAGCAGCAGTGCCCCAATTGGAACTCTGGGTCAGTTACGTCGGGATTGCCCTGTTGTTATGGCTGGGATTTACATTTCTTGGAGTGCGATTTTCTAAAAATAAAGACCAGCAAGCGCATAAAGAAATTACGGGCCATAACGGCTTCATTACCGGGTTCCTGATTGCATTTCTAAATCCCAAGATAGCAGCCTTCTTCCTCGCGGTTTTCAGCCCATTCCTGCATGCCGATGCCAGCAACCTTGAAAAAGTCACACTGGCTATGACAGCAGGTGCAGTGGATACAGTCTGGTACGTGCTGGTGGCCCTGATTTTATCAGGCACGGCAATAACAAAGTTTCTGGATAGAAATTCCGTCAACATAGAACGAGCCATCGGCGCACTGCTGTTGTTTTTGGCAGGCGGACTGGTTTACAGGCTTGTTATTTAGTTTTATGAGGAAGATGGTGCCGTCGGGCGGAATTGAACCGCCGACCCCGTCATTACCAATGACATTTTAAATATAATAATATCAAGGCACTCTTATATGGCTTTGGATGTTTAAATGCTTTTGAACAAATGTATGTAGAAGAGTGCATACATAACAAAAGCCGTCGAATTTTTGATGTTGATGATTATGGTAGGGGAGGCGGGACTCGAATCCGCAACCGTGCGCTTATCTGGCGCTAATAGAGTATAAATCTACTGCTCTGCCAATTGAGCGACTCCCCCGGCACGTATAACCAAGCCGCGCCAACGGCTGTCTTTATCGGGGTATTCGAAAATCAATTTGGCAAAATGTTTTCATAAGAATCATATATAAAGGTGCAATCCAACAAGCAATCGATTTATGCTACATGCTGGTAAATTTAAGTTTTAATCGGGAAGACGAGGTCAACATTCATATAAATTTTGTCTGCTCTACCTCCATATTCTGTTGCAAAACTCGTGCTTGCTTGAAGCTTGAGAACGTGATTCTATTTTTCTGACGATATTCAGGAGGATGGAACAATGATGGGTCGGCTGGAGAGTTCTCAGGATCAATTTTTTTGCAACTTCTGTCTTGATGACGTTGTTCCCGCCGATCATCTCGCACGCCGGATTGATGCAGTTCTCGATCTAAGCTGGTTGCACGAAGAATTGGCCCCCTATTACAGTCATACGGGCCGTCCCTCGATTGATCCTGAGCTCCTCTCGGGCATGTAAACATGCCCTGCCGGCAACGGATGATGCGGATGCTGATCATCGGTTATGTCTTCGCCATACGCTCGGAACGTCAGTTGTGTTCGGAGGTTCAGGTCAATCTGGCGTATCGCTGGTTTTGCCGTTTGGATATTGAAGATAACGTTCCCGATCATTCTGTATTTTCCCGTGCCCGCCATGAGCGGTTCCATGAGGCTGAGACTTTCAGGCTGGTGTTTGAGAGTGTCGTAGGGACTTGCATCGGGGAAGGGCTTGTCGGTGGCAAGTCTTTCTCAGTCGATGCCAGCTTCATCAAGGCCGATGTCGATCAGCTTAAGCGTGTTCCCGGTGATGAGCCGATTGACTGGCCTGATCGCAAACAAGCATCGCGTGCCGTCACAGAGTATCTGAGCGCCCTGGATCAAGACGCACCCGATGTGGGTAAGGCTGGCAGGAAAACAAAGCCACCCAAGGCCATCTCCTTAACCGACCCTCAGGCCACCTGGACAACTAAAAGACAGAAGGTGCGGCCCGTCTTCGTCTATGACGCCAATTATCTGATCGACAACAAGCTGGGCATTATTGTTGATGCAGAGGGCACACGCGCAAACCGTATTGAAGAGAACCGGGTCTGCGTATCGATGGTCGAGCGTGTTATCAAACGCTTTGACCTAAAACCCGAACGTCTCGCCGCAGATACTGCCTATGGTTCGGGAAAGACATTGAAGGCTCTTATGGATTGCGGTATCGATCCGCATGTTCCGGTTTGGGACAAGAGCAAGCGCACGGATGGAACATTCTCTAAAGGGGACTTTGAATATGATACGGAACATGACGTTTATATCTGTCCTGCAGGCAAGCTCTTGAAGAGCAGCGGCAACGTTCATTCGGACGATACCCTTCGTTATCTGGCCAAAACCCGTGACTGTCGAACCTGTCCGCTGAAGGAACAGTGCTGCCCGAACACCACATACCGAAAGGTTCCACGCGATATTAATGAGGATGCTCGTGATTATGTGCGCGCCTTGGCTAAAACAAAGGCATTCAAGATATCGAGTGACGAGCGCAAGAAGGTCGAAATGGCTTTCGCCCACATGAAAAAGATATTCAAACTGGACCGGTTCCGGTTACGCGGCCTGAGTGGTGCTCGTGACGAAGTTCTGTTGACCGCCATGGCACAGAACCTTCGAAAACTAGCGCGATATGTCAGCAGACCGCCGCCAATCCTGAAAACAATCTGAGAATCATGCCAAATACTGAAACAACAAGCCTAGAAAGAAAGTCCCGCATCGGCATCTGCCGAAAGCGGGTTAAAAACGTCCGCTTATAGTAATAACGGACATCGAAAATTCGCTTAAAATCGAGTTTTGCAACAGAATCAGGGGCTAAGCGGACCTGTCTCAGGTGGCTTCAAAATGCGTGCTTGTGTTAAGGGTTGTCGGACATCTGCCCTGACACCTTGCCTGCTGTGGTCTCTGTTGGGCAGGTGTCGGACAAGCCTCAGGGGAGGAAACTGCGGGAGGTTACACTCGGTGTTTCCGCATATTCGGTCTATGGGGATTTGAAGGTTTGGCCATGGTTGTTGATCGTGGCGATATTGGACCGATGGCGATGGGTTTGCATATTAATGTAGCCCGGTGGCAGTTATATCGGGCAGTGGCGTCGAGTTTTAACATTGATTTATGCCGACGGATTGGCTCTGGCACTGGATTTGACAAAATGGATGCGTTGCCGATTTTTGACCAGCATCTTAAACGATTGGTATCGAGGTTTTGCGACAGGCTCATTATAAAGTTCCTGTCCTGATGTGCTGCGATGGCGGCGGGGCGCGTGGTTGAACGCCGCGTATGAGCGTCTCGATGACAATCATGCGCCCGCCGCAACACGGGCACGGAAAGGCCAGCATTTGCTCTTCGTTGTCATTGGCAGCATCGTTCGTATCAACTTCATCTTGCTGTTTGGTCACGCCGAGCAATTCGCGCAGTTGCGTCAGGTTGCTGACCCGCCTTGCATTGGCGAACAGACCGTAGTGACGGATGCGATGGAACCCATGCGGTAGCACATGGATCAGGAAGCGACGGATGAATTCCGGTATTGCCAGTGTCATGACCTTTTGCTTACTCTGCCCCTTGATCCGGTAATCCTTCCACTTGAAAGTAACACCGTTGTCATCGCAGGCGATCAGGCGGCTGTTGGCGATGGCAACACGGTGGGTATACCGGCTGAGATAGGCGAGCACGGCTTCGGGCCCTGCGAAGGGCCGTTTTGCATAGACGACCCATTCGACCTTGCGCAACGGGCGGAGGTAATTGGCGAAGTCTTTGGCTCCGGCAAGGTGACGGAGATTGCCGAAAAATGCCAAGCGTCCACCACCACGGGCCGCCATCAATTTTTCCAAAAATAACCGGCGGAACAGCCTCAAGAGCACCCGCACCGGCAGGAAGAAACCGGGCCGACAAGCGATCCATTGTCCGGTTTTGCTGATGCCGCCTCCGGGTACCACACAATGCACATGGGGATGATGGGTCAATGCCAAGCCCCAGGTGTGCAGTACGGCGGTGAGCCCGATACGGGCTCCCGAGGTGTTTAGGATCGCTTGCGATGGTGATCAGCGTCTCCGTTGCCGCCCTGAACAGAATGGCATAGACCGCCGCCTTGTTCTGATACGCGATGTCGGCAATCAGTGCGGGCAGGGTAAATACAACGTGATAGTATTCTACCGGCAATAGCTCGGCCTGACGTGCCGCAAGCCAGTCTTTGGCTGCCGCTCCCTGACACTTCGGGCAATGCCGGTTGCGACAGGAGTTGTAGGCGATATGAATATGGCCACAGCTCTCGCAAGCCGCCAAATGACCACCTAGACTTGTGGTGCGACACCGCTCAATCGCCGCCATGACCTTTAACTGGTCCAGGCTCAAGTGGCCTGCATTGGCCTGACGCCAGGCATCACCATGGCTGCGGAAGATGTCTGCAACCTCCAGATTATTGCGGGGCATGATACCACCGGGTCAGGCCAGTGGCAGATTCAGGTTTTCAAGCGGGCTTTTGACCGAACGTAAGGTAGTGCTGGCGACATGGGTGTAACGCGCCGTAGTGTCGAGCTTGGTATGGCCCAACAATACCTGGATCACCTGGATATCAATCTTTTGTTCCAGAAGATGGGTGGCGAAGCAATGCCGCAGGGTATGCAGGCAGACCGGCTTATTGATCCCGGCTGCCTCTCTGGCCGCATGAAAAGCCCGGTTGAGCTGGCGGGTGGTCAACGGATTGACCGGGTTCTGACCCTGAAACAACCAGCCATCCGGCAGCATCTTGCCGCGTTCATGGGCCTCAACCCACCATGCTCGCAGGAGATTGAGCAACGGTTGCGATAGCATGGCATAACGATCCTTGCGCCCCTTGCCCTATTCGACCCGGATCACACCGCGCTCACTGTCGATATCGCAGACCCGGAGCGAGACTACCTCGGAGGCCCGCAAGCCCGTCCCATAACCTATGCCGAGTGCGGCGCAATATTTAAGTCCGGGGGCTGCACTCAGGAGCCGTGCCACCTCATTGGGGCTGAGCACGACCGGCAACTTGCGCGGTTCTTGAACAGTGGTTAAACCAACCCCGGCATCACCCCGGCCCAGGGTCACACCGAAGAAAAAACGCAACGCCGAGACCGCAGCATTCATCGTGGTCGCCGATGCTCCATCGGTTCTCATGTGAAGCTGATAACGCCGTAAATCTTCTGTTCCGGCCTCATCGGGAGAACAACCAAGAAAGATCGCAAAATCCCTGACCACGCGAAGGTATCCACGCTGGGTACTCGGCGTGAACCCCCGCAACGCCATGTCCTCGATCATGCGTTGGCGCAACGGACTGATAGATGTATCTGTCATAACAAACTCCTGTCTGTAAATTGAGGTAAACCTCAAGAGTCTACAGACAGGCACCATGGCCCGGTGTTAATACGACATAAATGCCTGGCTCAAATTACCGCGCGAGCGGTTTAGTTCTCTGACCCCAACCTGACATTTGTCTTCAATAATAAATCTAATATCCATGTCTAGGGTCAGATCCCCCGTCTTCAGACGGGCAGCTTCAGCGTTTGATCTCTGTTCCCATTAAAATGAAGCCCCCCGAATGGGGCAAGGCTTCATTTTAATGGGAACAGAGATCATGCACTACGACAAGGGAAAACACACAATTTATCATAATCGCTATCATATTATCTGGATTACAAAATATCGCTTCAAGGTTTTAAAAGGTGAGATACGCAAACGAGTACGGGCAATAACGCGGCAGGTATGTGAAGAGCTGGGTGTTTCGATTATCAGCGGAGTTCTGTCTATGGATCATGTCCATATGTTTATTTCAATCCCGCCGCATCGAGCCGTCAGTGATGTTATGCGGAGGATCAAGGGACGTACTTCACGCAAAATTCAGATGGAGTTCCCGGAGTTAAAACAAAAGTATTGGGGGAGGCATTTTTGGGCCCGCGGGTATTTCTGTACAACAAGTGGCGCTGTTAATGAGGAGACCATACTTCAGTACATCGAAAAATATACTCCCAATTCTACCGGCATCAGCCGGTAGTGGTTTAATCATTATGCAAAAAGGAGGACTGTGTGAGAGCCCTCCTTGAGTTTCTCAATATTTGGTTACGTAAATTATAATGCCGGGGCATCCTTTGCTGATTTCAGCAGGAAGTCCAAAACAAGTTTACGTTCGTCTGGCTCCAAGCCTGCGCGTTCGAACATGGTCTGGGTTACCCCTTTCCACTGGTTCTGGGTAAAGTTCCTTGGCTCACGTGGGCCGTGACAAACGGTGCAGCGTTCATAGAACATCTTTTCGCCGGGTTCCATGTCGGCCAGGAAACCGCCCAGCAGTTCAGAGCCACGATCACCGTTGACCAAGTCATCAGAAATATCCAGGCTAACCTTGTTGAGAATATTTGGCGGATTATAGGCAGCATTAGGACCATCGGGATCATTACATTTCTTAACACTGGCTAAGCAGGTGTTCGCCGTTGTTGCCTGGCTCAATCCGCTGGAACGGCGGCTGGAAGTCAGGAAGTTAACCAAGCCGGAGTTGCAGCGCCCTTTGCTGTCAACAGATGGCCAGCAACCTTCATAAATACTGATCACGCCCTTCATGATGTTGTCACTAACCACCGCGCCAACGATGATGGCACCTCGATCATTGTAGACTTCTATCAGATCACCGTCTTTGATGCCGCGCAGTTCGGCGTCTTCGGTGCTGATCAGACATGGCTCACGGTCCTGGATAGCGTGACGGGCACGAACCCGGTCAGCGTTTGCCATTTGAGAATGCAGACGATAGTAGGGGTGTGGGCTGACCACATGAACCTGCCCTTCTTTGGCATTTCCAAGGAATTCTGCGGCTTCCAGGTATTTCGGAATGCCCGGGCAGTCATCTAGTTTCTGAGCAGCGATGGTTTCACAGAACATTTCAACCTTGCCTGATTCCGTGTGCAGTCGGTGCTTGTCCGGATCGGCGCGGAAGTCTCCGTGACGGACCCAGTCATTGGCCTCGTCAGGTGTATCCATGTCGACCCAGCCACGTTCCCAGAATTCCTCAAAGGGAACCTGCTTGGAAATTGTTGCTTTTTCATAGGCGAACTGGAGCAATTCATCCATGGTCTTGGTTTCGGTGAACTGCATCTCCACACCCATCATTTCGGCCATACGGCGGAAGATTTCGAAATCGTCGAGACTTTCGCCAACCGGCTCAATGGTTTTCTTCATGGCATAAATCTTGTTGTTGGAATACGTTCCGCCCGAAGTGATGTCATTACGTTCGAGGGAAGAGGTCGCAGGAAGAACGATATCGGCCCACCGGGTGGATGCGCACCACCATGGGTCCTGTACGACTACCGTATCAACAACATTCAACGCACCAATCAGCTCGTTGGTGTCTTGCTGATGCGACATGAAGTTAACACCGGCATTGTAGATCATCTTCACAGTCTTGGGGTAATAGCTCTTGTTGCCGTTATAAACGATTTCCTTGCCAGGATTGAGCAGCATTTCGGAAATACGTGAAGCCGGACAAACATTTGGCGTGAAGTTTTTACCTTGAGACAGACCGACAGGCAGGGAATTGCCGCCTTGAGGCATGCCGCCATTACCATAGTGCCAGGAGAAGCCAAAGCCTTCACCAGGCTTGCCGATGTTACCGATCAGGGCGCAGAAGTTAACGATAGCCCAGTGGGTCAGTTCACCGTGATGAGCGCGTTGCAAAGACCATGCTCCGGCAAACTGTGTACGTTTGGTTGCAAACGTTTGCGCCATTTCGATGATCTTGTCTTCGGCAATGCCGGTAATTTTAGCTGCCCAGGCCGGTGTCTTCTTAACGCCGTCTTCCTTGCCAGTGATGTAGTCGAGCCATTTATCGGCACCGACGGTGTATTTGTCGAGGAACGCCTGATCATGCATGTCATTTGTATAAACATGGTAAGCAAGGGCCGAGAACAAGGCCACGTCCGTATTGGGAACAATTTTCACCCATTCGGAATCGACCCATTGATCGGTCGTTGAAAACTGTGGGTTAATAGATACAAATTTCACACCGTTATCGCGGATTTTTTCCCAACGAGGATACATCTGATGGTCGGCAACGCGGTATTCGATCCGGTTGTTCTTGAACGGATCGCAACCGATCCAGACCACGATTTCTGAGTGGTTCATCAGGTTTTCCCAAGCTGTTTGCGGGGAATACACTTCCATATCACCGACGATATGCGGCAAGCTGACCTGCGAGGCCCCGCCGGAATAATCGCCGACGGTCATGGATGTTCCCCCTAACAGGTTAAACAGGCGGCCCTGTAAAACATTAGGGCGCATCAAACCTGCATGGGACCAGCCACCGTAGGAGCTGTTGAAAATAGCTTCGTTGCCATGCTTTTCGATAGTATCCAGGCTTTCTTTGACCACCATCTTCAATGCAGTGTCCCAATCGACACGCACGAAGGGTTCTTTGCCGCGCAATTCAACCTTGCGGTCACCAGAGGCCCAGTTTTCCAGATAAGATTTACGGACCATCGGGTATTTCACTCGTGTCCGGTGGTAGGTTCGATCAACAATACCTTCGGTCAGCATAGGTGTAGGGCGGGCATCAATTTCGGGAATTGTTTCCACATCAACCAGAACGCCGTCCTCGACGATGGCCTTAAAAGCCCCATAATGTGAGGCATGAAATGTTTTTTGCATACTGGCTTGAGCGGTTGATGCAAAGACGCTTGATAAGGCCGTCGAGCCCATCAATCCACCAAGGGCGAATGTTGCGCCTGTGCCATTTATAAATGTTCTTCTGGTAATAGCCATGATTGTCTCCTCAGTTATTTTGAGCCCGTCTGAACTTGAGACCGGGTATTGTTTATTTGAAACCTGTAAAAATTATAATGTAGGGTTGTGAATAAGGTTGCCGCTTTGGATGAATAGCCTGTTGAAAATTGTTAAAAGATGTTAACAACGAGAAAATAAGCAGGAGCATTAAATGGAATCAGCCATTTCCCATATTCTTATCGTTGAAGATGAGCCGGTCACCCGTATGAAACTTGCCGGATATTTCGAGCAGGCAGGATACCGTGTCAGCGAAGCCGAAAATGGTGTTGAAATGAGAAAAATCCTGACTCGGAGTGAAGCAGATCTGTTACTTCTGGATATCAACTTGCCCGGAGAAGACGGTTTGATTTTGACCCGAGAGGTCCGCAGCCAGTCCGATGAAGTCGGTATTATTCTGGTGACGGGGCGCACGGATGAGATAGATCGAATTATCGGCCTGGAAATGGGTGCTGATGATTACGTCACCAAACCATTCAATCAGCGGGAGCTGCTGGCAAGGGTGAAAAACTTGTTACGCCGAACCCAAGCGGTAAGAGAAGCCCGACGGAGTGATGCACGGTTTCGCTTTGCTGATTGGACATTCGATATTCCCCGCAGGCGACTTATGTCCCCGGATGATGAGCGTGTTGAACTGACACGGGCTGAATATGAATTACTGGCTGCATTGGTACGCCATCCCGGGCAGGTCATGTCCAGGGACCGTTTACTCGATAATGTAACTCACCGCAGTTGGGAGCCTAACGATAGAACCATTGATGTTCTTGTGCGCCGATTACGTCAGAAAATTGAACCGGACCCGAAAAAACCGGAATTCATCAGCACCGCCCATGGGGAAGGCTACGTGTTCACAGCTGAGGTCTCCTGATCCAGTTCATCACGATAAGATGTTAAACCTGTGCATGTCTCATTGATCAGAGCCTTGAGATCTTCAATAATTTTCATGGACTCTGCTTTTTGATTGGTTTTAGCCGCCATTTCCAACCCAAGAGCCAGCTCATACAATGCCTGAGCCCCTAAACTCCCAGCTGCACTTTTCATGGCATGGGCTAGCTGAGCAACTTCACTCAGGTCTTCGTGCTTAGCGGCCTGCTGGATCATTTCCATGTCCTGATCAATTTTGCTCAAAAATAAATTGATCAGTCGAATAACTCGCTCAGCCCCAAGAATAGGCAAGTCATCTTCCAGAACTGTCGAATTAAAAAAAGAAGATTTTCCACCATCTTGACTTAACAAGTTTCTTTCATGCGCGTGAGTTTCAAATGCTTGTCCATTTTTGGCAGCATTCAGAGCAGCATTTAACTGCTCGGGGGTGAATGGTTTTCCAAGGAAGCCATCCATACCAGCCGCAAGGTAACTTTCAATTTCTTCTCTGAAGACATGGGCTGAAATAGCTATAATCGTGACATCCCGACGCTTGGTGTTATCCATGTTTCGAATTTTTTGTGTTGCGGTAAGGCCGTCAAAATCCGGTAAGCTTACGTCCATTAATATAAGATCAAAATCAGTAGATCTTGCCGCCTCAACGCCTTGTCCCGCTGTGGCTGCTTCCGTTACGTGATGTCCTGCTCGCTCTAAAAATACATGCGTAATTTCCCGGATGATCTCGTTGTCTTCGACCAGCAAGATATGCAAAGCAGCCGGTATCTCGGATACTTCAAGGGTTTTCTGTTTGTTGCCTTCCTCGGAAGCTAGAACACCATGTTCAAGAGGTAAGGAAATGCTAAATAAACTGCCCATTTCCGGTGAACTCTTAAGCGAGATATGCCCCCCCATCGCTTCAAGCAGGCGTTTGCAGATGGTCAGGCCGAGGCCCGTGCCTCCCGGTCTCCGACTGGCCGGATCATCACTTTGATAAAATGCATCAAAGAGATGGGCCTGACGTTCTTCCGAGATACCCACGCCAGTATCCTCAATATCAAATTGCACTTGCGCCATTCCATTAACGTCTACTTTTTGTGTTGTCACTTGCAAGATGACTTGCCCTTGATCCGTAAATTTAATGGCGTTGCCAACCACATTAATAAGAACCTGTCGAAGATGTCCTGGGTCGCCTCTGTAAACGGCGGGATCTTCAATATCTGCAACAACGATAAGGGCGATATCTTTGTTCTCGGCAATCGGAGCCATAAGAAGTCGCAGATCATCGATCAGATTTCTCAAATCGAAATCCGTACTTGTTACGTTAAGGTGTCCCGCCTCAATTTTCGAATAATCCAGAATATCGTTAATGATGGATAGTAACGTTTCACTGGACGCTCTGATCACATTCAGTCGTTGGCGCACAGACTTGGCTAATTCCTCATCCTCGAGAATATGTAGCGTTCCCAAAACACCGGTTATCGGCGTTCGAATTTCATGACTCATGGTGGCTAAAAATGCCGACTTGCTTCGGTTGGCCTGTTCCGCCGCATCGCGAGCCTCAGCATGTTGCTCGACCTCATCTCTAAGCCGGTCGTTGATTCGGGTTAGCTGGTTCGTTCTCTTGGCAACAATTTGTTCCAGTTCCTCCTTATGTCGTCTCAGTTCAGCCTCTGTCACTTTTCGCTCATCCTCAAGACGCCTCTTCTCAAGGGCATTGAGTTTGAATATTTTGAGTGCCGCGGCCATATCAGACAGCTCATCATGTTTATTGTCTTCAATTTTAACGGCGAGATCGCCAGCAGCCATGGCATGCGTGACACTGGCTAATTTATGGACTCTTCTAACGACGCCGTTTCGGACGTAAAACCACATAATTGGGATTGCTAACAGAAGCGACACTATGGCGATGACTCCCAGCAATATGTAACCACGCTGTAAAACGACCTGCGCCTCACCGACGGACTCATGCATCTGGTTTTCCGTTTTAAATACAAGCAGATCAATTTGTTTTGCGAGATCGTCGGTCAGACGGTGATTGTCATTTACCAAACGACTGATTTCAATGCTGGCGAGTTGGGAACTCCGGCGCAGATCAAAAATTGTACCGATAACGTTGTTATGCGTTTGTTCGAGCAAAAGATTCACAAGGTTTTTCGCCTGATCACGTCTGTGGGGATCGCGAATCAAGCGAATCCTGCGCTCAATGATTTTAATATTTTGAACATAACGAGATTGTAAGGCGCTAATATCACTCAGGATGTCTGTTTTCCCAAGTTGCTCCATAATCAAGCCGGACACGGCGACACGGTGGCGTGTCTCAAACATCTGTTCCATGTGATCAACATCGATTTCAACCAACCGGTCAAGTGCTTTGAGGAGTTGCTCCTGATTTCCTGGATCGTCAATCATATCGTAGAGACTGGCAATGGTTGCCGAGGTGCTGGCTGCCGCATTCCCGACCAGAGCTTCTGATAAATCAACGATTTCGGAGACAGCTTTAAGAAGCTGGTTCGATTTTTCGGTAAAACTTGTCTCAAGAACAATGCGTTGTGTCACCAAAGTATTTAGTGATTCCAGATTGGTCTGAATATTTGTTGTCGTCGATTTAAGAGTATCAATTGTCAATGGATCCGCAGGCATTTTCTCAATAGCCTGCAACGTCTCTGATAGCGTCAATCTTTGGGCAAACAGAGAATCGGCTTCGATTTTTCTTTGTCTTTCCGTACCCGCATTGATGAGATTTGGGGTTGCCGCAATCATCATGGAACTGATCTGTGCCAACGATCTGACTTTGTTTAAATATGGCACCGTATCTGTAACGACCGTATCCTGAACCTTCGCAATTCTGTCGAAGGCCATCCAACCAATCGCTGCGGATAACACGGAAAGCAAGGCTACGGCTCCAAAGGCCGTGAGTAGCTTCCCTCCAATTCCAAGTGTATTTTTCATATAAGGATTTAACACCGCTTGCGCGTCCATTGCAATTCCCGGAAAATAGTGATGTTAGTGAACATGCAGAAATTAATTGGAGTATCCTGGATGTTTTGGCGCAAAATATGTTGGGCTGTTTGGATGGTTCTTATACTAACAAATTCGCCTCCTGCAACGGCGGAAACTTGGCAAGTTGAAGCCTGGAACCCGGCTTTTGACTACAGGGGAGTGTCTGAAGAGAGCACTTATGAAATCCTGCACCAGGGGGCAAAAGACTGGCGGCTCTGCATTGTCTACCCGCACCTGAAGGACCCTTATTGGCTGAGCGTTAATTATGGTATGGTCAGTGAGGCACGTCGATTGGGTATTGGCTTTCGATTGATGGAAGCAGGTGGTTATCTTCATCTGGAACGACAGCGTATTCAGATAAATAGTTGCGCTTCTCAAGGTGCCGATGCCCTTATTCTTGGAACCGTATCGTATGGTCAATTAACCGACTCGATTGAGAGTATTGGCAAGGAGATGCCTGTAATTGCGGTGATTAATGATATTTCAGATAAAGGTATTGCTGCCAAAATTGGCGTATCCTGGATTGAGATGGGTCGTATAACAGGTATCTATTTGGCAAAACGCCATCCCAAAGGGCAACACCCTGCACGGGTCGCCTTGTTTCCCGGCCCAATTGGCCCTGAATGGGTACAATTTGTTCTCGAAGGGTTTGAGCAAGGTATTCAGGGCAGTGCCATCGAAGTGGTGACAATCAAACACGGTGATACGGGAAAAGAAATTCAGCGTAATCTTGTCGAAGATGCTTTGGAAGAAACACCTGATGTGGATTACATCGTCGGAACCGCTGTTACGGCCGAAGCAGCCATCAGTGTCCTTCGCAATAAAAACAATGACCCCATTCCCCGTATCCTCTCCTTTTATATGACACACGGAGTTTATAGAGGCATCAAACGAGGTAAAGTTCTTGCTGCCCCAACCGATCATCCAGTTTTGCAAGGACGGATGTCTATTGAACAAACCGTTCGTGTGCTTGAGGGGAAAATAATTTATAAACATTTTGGCCCTCCAATACAGATGATCGATGCTAATAATATCGGCACCATAAACTTCGACCAGTCCCTCGCCCCGGCATCATTCGTTCCGGTTTACGAATTTCCATAAACTTTTTGACTATTTTTCGCAGTAATAATTCAAGAGCTATTTAAACTTCAGAGTTCTAATGTCTCTTCATGGCTGAGGCTGTTGAAGAACTTTGTTGTCAGTAGGCCGCGAATGTGATTCCCTTTTCTTAGTGATCTTGGGAAGGAACACGATGATGATGGGGCCAGCAGTCGGACAACAGGACCGATTTTTCTATGAATTCAATCTTGTGTAAATAACGGAGCAATAGTAGTCCACGGAAGCGATCACATTTTGGCTTTTCATTTTTTTGGAAGGCCGGGAAATGTATAGCGTGGATATTTACAGTAAAGTACGGCTGGCCTGTCATCATAACGGGTTGAGCCAGCGCGAGGCGGCGCGTCAGTTTGGTGTTTGCCGCAAGACCATCAAGAAGATGTTGAGCCACTCTGAACCACCGGGGTGCCGGAGGACTGCGGTGGATTTGCGCCCAAAGCTTGATGGGTTTACGGACATCATTGATCAAATTCTGGAAGACGATACCAAGCGCCCGAAGAAACAGCGCCACACCGCCGTTCGCATTCATGAGCG
>JABJOR010000097.1 GCA_018664265.1 Rhodospirillales bacterium | reverse complement strand
GCTTCTTGGCGGCCTGGGACAGTATTTTCTGACCAGCGCCTACGCCATTGCCGAGGTCGCGGTGATTTCTCCGTTCAAATACACGGCCCTGATCTGGGCGGCTGGCATTGCCTATTTCATCTGGGGAGAAGTTCCGGCGTGGCAGACGTGGCTCGGCGCAGGCGTGATTGTTTTCAGCAGCCTTTATATGCTGCACCGGGAAGTCTATTGGGCCAACAAAGACAAACCAAACCAGGACCGCAGGTTCGCCCGCATCAAATCCAGAGTTATGGTCTTCCTGCAGAGAGGTTAACTTTCCCGGCAACGCAAAACAATGAAACAGATATAATGAAACACATTCAAGGAACATTCGCCACGGACAAACACGGTTGGGCAGAACTTTTGCCCGAAGGCAAAGCTGCTCCGTCTTTGACGGGCAACCACCGCGTGCCGTGGGTCGTTGTCGGGGCCGGGGTAACGGGTCTTGGTTGCGCGCGCGAACTTGCCCGTATACACCCTGACCAGGAAATTATTTTGCTGGAAGCCCGTCTGATTGGGCAAGGGGCCACGGGACGTAGCTCAGGTTTTGCCATGGACAGCAGCCGCTTTGGTGGACGGTTTGAACCCTCAGAAGCCGATACCTATCGCCGGGTTAACCGTATCAACCAGGCCGGGTTAACTCTTTTGCGCACACAGATCACAGATCATGCCATTGACTGTCAGTGGCATGAGAATGGCTTCTTACATGGTGCCGCAGATCAGTCCGCCATGAAAGAGCGCGATGATTACCTGAATTATCTTGAGTTTCTGGAAATAGCCCACACGCCGCTTGATCAACACGAGATGTCCGCGCATCTTGGGACGTCCCATTACAATCTCGGAATTCATGTCCATGCCGGTGCCTTGGTGCAACCCGCCGCTCTGGTGCGCGGTTTGGCGAGCACTCTGCCGAGCAATGTGACACTGTATGAACAAAGCCCCGTGCTAAACATAGATCATGGTGCCCCGCTGACACTCAGCCTTCCGGGTGGTGAAGTGCGAACCGATAAGCTGATTTTGGCAACCAATTACGAGGTTACAAAACTTGGATTTTTGCACAGGTACCTCACGGGCGTAACCTTATCGGGCAGCTTTACCAGGCCTTTGACAGACGATGAGTTCGCAAGTTTGGGTAACCTGCAGCAATGGGGCGTTTTATCGCTTCATAACGCAGGCGCAACTGTGCGCTTAACATCGGATCGAAGGATATGTTTACGCAACACGGGCGAATATCATGGTGGAGATTTGCTCTCTGAGAAAACTCTGGCCCGGCGACAATCGCTGCATCGGGCAGCGTTCCTGCAGCGGTTTCCGCAATTGGCGCATATCCCGTTTGAATATGCCTGGTCCGGTGTTGAAGGAAAAACCCGGAACAATACGAACTACTTTGGCAAGCAAAGGGAGGCTGTGTATTTTGCAGGCGGCTATAATGGATCTGGGATCAGTCGAGGCACAGCTTTTGGCACAGCGATTGCGGGTTATGCGAGCGGCGTTCAGTCCAGCCTCATTGAAGATTGCCTTGCCTCAGCACCGGGGGTTTGGACACCGCCTAGACCTTTCCTGGATGTGGGCGCATTCCTGTCTGTTAAAATTCAGTTCCTGGGTGTGGGGAAAGACAGGTAATATGCTACCCTGGAAAAGTTCGGTTGGTTTATCGATGTGATGATATAAATCATTTTGACACCCCTCGCCGGGAACATTATGATCAGGCTAGATATTGAGTGCTGGGGCCGACAGGAGAAATTCATGCCACGCAAGATCATTCCCGACATTATTGACGAACAAGAAATTGCCCAGTTACCTCTCGACTGTACCATCCGAGAAGCCGGACGTTATATGGTGAAACACGATGTCGGGTCCGTTCTGGTAATGGATGGCGAAAAACTTGAGGGAATATTTACCGAACGCGACGCACTTCGGATTTTTGTCGCCACCAGGCGCAGTCCTGACCAAACTGCCATTGCAGACGTGATGACCAGGGACCTAAAAACCATCAGCCCTGATGCTTCCCCAGAAGAAGCCCTACAGAGCATGATTGAAGGCAGTTTCCGTCATATGCCGGTCGTTGATGATACCGGAAGAGTCTTTGGTGTCATTTCCCAGCGCGACCTTATTACCAGTTGATGCCGTAAACAACTCCCTAGTGATTGCGACGTTGTCGACGACATTTGCAATAATTACTGGTGCCACGGCAACCAATGTACTGGTCAAGTTTGGGTGATTTAAGGGGCGTACTTTGTTTACCGGGGTAATGTCCACACCGCTTGTCATGCCAGAAGTTATCACTGGTATCTCGCTGTTACTGCTGTTCGTATCATTGAAGGAATTATTCCGTTGGCCTGAGCAATGAGGATAAATGACAGTTATTATTGGGCATGTAACTTTTTGCGTAGCTTACGTAGCGATTATTGTACAATTACGTCTGGCCCGCCTCGATGCAAGTTTAGAAGAGGCTGCTATGGATTTAGGGCCAAAGCCTGCAACTGTATTCTTTAAAGTTACAGTGCCGCTTATCCTTCCAGCTTTGGCCGCTGGGTGGCTGCTTTCTTTCACGTTATCCATGGATGATCTGGTTGTGGCCAGTTTCACGACGGGGCCTGGAGCAACAACACTGCCTATGTTGATTTTCTCCAAGGTGCACCTTGGTGTCTCTCCTGATATTAATGCCGTAGCTTCAATTATGGTATTTATCGTTGCAACGGGTATCGCATTAGGAACAGTATTCCTGCACCGACAAGAAAAGAAAAAGCAGTTAGAGTTGCTATAAATAGATTTTTCAAGACTGATCTGGATGACACCATTCAGGTGCTGTTATCGGCAATACGCGATTCGCAAGAAAAGTAATTACTAATGTTATTTATGTAATCATCCATATTGCATATTTTATTTACCATGCTGGATTTTGAATAGTCTAATGTAAGTAAAAGTAACTCAGAAAAAACATAATTCACTGTGAGAATCACTCAAGTTCTTTGTAAACTCTTTGATAGAAAACAAATGAATTTTCGACTCGTAGCATAGCTACATGCGGATTTTATCGACGTTCGGAATAATCCACTTCATTCAATAAGATTAAAAAATAACCATCAAATCAATGGAGGCCAAATTGAGTAAATCAACAGCACCTATTACATCAGATATCTTAAAATCCTTCTTGGAAAAAAAACCAACGCGGCGCGATTTCAACTATATGCTCGCTGCCGCCAGCTTATCGATTACAACCATGTCTCATTCGTCAAGCACACAGGCAAATTCCGGCGATATCACCTATATGGGATGGGCCGGATATGATGATCCTGAATTTCACGAAAATTTCATTAAAAAGTATGGTGATCTGCCAGCGTTCGATTTTTGGAGCGACGCCGAAGATGGGTTTGTGAAACTTCGCTCCGGAGCCGTCATTGATGTGCTTCACCCGTGCACAGACCATATGTTCAAATGGCGGCAGGCAGGCATGGTTGCAGAACTAGATCCAGAACGGCTCATTCATCTTCCCGATGTGCTCGACTATTTAAAAGATATTGAGGGCCCAACAGAAGGAGACAAGCGATATATGATGCCGTTGGACTGGAGCTTGGAAACAGTTATTTACAGAACCGACCTGGTGGATCCTGAGGACGTTGGCGATAACATGAG
>JABJOR010000096.1 GCA_018664265.1 Rhodospirillales bacterium | reverse complement strand
CATAAACTGCAACCTTTTTAACCGGGGAATTCGATTAGTTGCAGTTTACAACACGCTAAAAGAGATGGGAATCCTTTATAGCTATGGCTTCGAGTGCTTTTTTAGGGCCGACTAATTCCTTCCAAACCACATCAGAGACAGGAGCCTGAAATGCCACATCTTCCGAAGACTGTGCTTGCTCTAGCCACTCAGTCGAGGGGAACTCCATCATTCCACCAAGTAGTCCTTTTTCTTCGCGACGCCTCAACATTACCCGACCCGACCGATCTGTAAGCCAGAACACCACACCATAACGGGTTGGCTTATGCTTCTTTGGTGCCTTGCGTGGATAGCTTTGCGCATCACCTCCAGCTCGGGCTTTACACGCCTCCTCCCACGGGCAAATTTCACATTTTGGATTACGTGGCGTACAAACTATAGCTCCCAAGTCCATCATGGCTTGGGCAAAGTCCCCGGGGCGATCTTCAGGCACCAATCTCGTTACCCGTTTTTGAACAACCTGTTTACCTGTTGGCATGATCTGCTCTAACGCATCCAAGCGGGAAATGACTCGAATTACATTCCCATCGACGGGCGCAACAGGCTCTCCAAAGGCTATGGCTGCTATGGCTGCGGCGGTATAATCCCCTACCCCCGGCAAGTCATGTAAGGCCTTTTCAGTATCAGGAAATCGGCCTTCATCTTGCGCCACTATGTGCTGAGCACAGCAATGTAAATTTCTTGCCCGCGCGTAATACCCAAGCCCCTGCCACTCATGTAAAACGTCATCCAGCGAAGCCTCAGCCAACGCCTGAATGTCAGGCCAGCGTTCCAAAAACCTGGCATATCTGGGCGTAACCGCAACCACCGTGGTTTGTTGCAACATCACTTCTGATAACCAAACATGGTAGGGATCAGGCTGTGCATGTCGCCAGGGCAATTCTCGACGGTTCAGATCATACCAGTCCAGTAAAGTAATAACTGGGTTGAAGGCTTTTTCTGTCTGTAATAATTCCATAGCTTGCTTTAGCATGAGGGTATGGAGAAGTCGCAGGAAAATAAAAAATCATTTAGCCCCTATGTTAAAAGGCGTGGGGGAAAGACCAAGACCATAGGCCAGCATGTGGATAAGCTGACCAAACGGGCGTTTGGTAAAAATGGCTTTGCTGGCGGAACAATCATCACCCAGTGGTCAACAATCGTGGGCGACAATCTGGCATCACTTTCTGCTCCACTTCGCATCGTTTATCCACAGGGCAAACGCTCCGGTGGAACGCTTTATCTGCGAATAGCATCGGGCTCCATTGCCGTAGAGCTCCAACATATGGAGCAAATCCTGATCCAGCGCATCAATGGGCACTTTGGCTACCGCGCCGTAGAACGTGTCCAGCTTCAACAAGCACCCTTACCGGATAAAGACAAAGACAGCGCAGATATTTACAAACGTGAGCGGCCACCCATGTCATCTGAATCCACGCAGGAGCTAAACGACAGCCTGTCTCAAGTGGATGATCCGGAATTACATGCAGCGCTTGAGCGCCTTGGCGAGAACATACTGCGCCCTAAAAAGTAATATTTCCGATTCGCATCAATTGGTTATTATCTTACTGATCGGCCATTTGAAGCCATCTCTAAGCTATATGGAGTATCACTAAGATTTCCAGGTAAGTCACATACATAACGAGTATGGAATTTATGGAAAACACATCCTGACCATACTTCAATAGATCACCTATTATAAGATATACCCTCACTGAAACTGCGCGGTGGTTAAAGGCTATAGGATGCCAATTCTGTCCAAATATCTGTAAAATAAGCAATTTATCCACAGAATTGTTCTTGGATAACGAGTCCGCTCAAAAACAATATCGGCAATAAATACTTCAAAAAACTTCAATTTCCTTTGTTATGCCCTTGTTTTGCCACACTTAAGAGCCATTTTCCGTGTAACGATCATTCCAATTGAACAGGTGAAGAAAATACGCCTGTGGAAAACAATACCTCGACTCTCATAACCAGACCTTACTATATTCTACATCTTGTGCCTTAGGAGAACATTTTGCAGACGTATACACAAAATATTGCGATAGCCCTTATAATTTTTGTTTTCAGTGCAGTTGCAGCACCTGACTTTCATAATTCAGCGCGCGCTGGGACAACTGATGTCGGAGAAGCCCTTGAGATCCGCTCTTTAGGAGATCCGAACGCTCCAGTTACATTAACAGAGTATTCCTCATTGGGTTGCCCACACTGCAAATCATTTCACGAGAACACGCTGCCAACCCTGAAGAAAGAATACATAGACACAGGCAAGGTACGTTTGATTTATCGTGATTTCCCCCTTGGATCACGGGCTATGGCCGCGGCCATGTTGACACGCTGCGCTCCAAAAACATTGTATTTTGGCATGCTTGAATTGTTCTTCGACAAACAAGCTGTCTGGAGCCAATCTGAGGATGCCATCGGGGCGCTCTCCAGTGTGGCAAAGCACGGCATGATGACAAACGATGATGTTCTGGACTGTTTGCAAAAACAGGAGCTGATGGATGGAGTTCGGAGCATCAAAGAAGATGGAACGGCACGCTTTGACATTGAATCAACGCCTACGTTTGTGATCAACAATGACGCAGACCTGAAAATTGAGGGTGCTGCAGATATAGAAGAATTCCGAAAAGCCTTGGATGAGGCACTAAACTAATCGGCATAATATGTGGTATAATACCGCAGTAAATATGCCGACCATGAAGACTGATACGGTTACCAAGAAATAATTCGTGAAGGATTAACAGGCTTTGTTGCATTTTACCAAACTTAAGTTGACTGGATTCAAGTCATTTGTCGAATCAACCGAAATGCCGGTTGAGCTTGGCATGACTGGCGTGGTTGGCCCAAATGGTTGCGGCAAATCTAACTTGGTAGAAGCTCTACGCTGGGTCATGGGGGAAACCTCGGCCAAGCAAATGCGTGGCTCAGAAATGGAAGACGTCATCTTCGGTGGCACAGCCAATCGACCATCACGTAATATTGCCGAGGTTGGTTTGGTTCTTGATAACAAGGACCGTGTGGCACCCGCAGCCTTCAATGAATATACCGACATGGAAGTCACGCGTAAGATCGAACGCGAAAAAGGCTCTACTTATAAAGTCAACGGCAAGGAGGTTCGCGCCCGTGATGTGCAACTGCTGTTCGCTGATGCTTCGACTGGCGCACGATCTACTGCCATGGTATCTCAAGGTCGCATCGGGCAGCTGATTTCTCAAAAACCCGCTGAACGCCGTCATT
>JABJOR010000095.1 GCA_018664265.1 Rhodospirillales bacterium | reverse complement strand
TCTGGATGATCAGCCAGTCCGAGATAGTTATTTGCGCAGAAATTTAAAACTTCCACAGGTTGCTCGTCAGACAAAACACCAATATCAGCACCTTGAGGGGTGGCGATTATGCGTTCTGATTTATAAAGCCCAGCCTCACGTACTGCGCTCAATTCTGAATTTAAGTGGTCCAGAAATGCCCTGTTCATAACATATTAGACGAGGCATTACGCATGTATGTCAATGAGAAGACTGAATTTAATTTTACTCGACCTTACACATCCAGGGCATTCGAGCATGCGATGACATCGCATAACAAAGCTTTATAAACCGGAAATCCGGAGAGTGGGTCTACGTTTTGATCATCCGTTAGATCATTGACATTGGCCTGTTGCCACTCAATTGGTCCAATAGGTCCGCCACCACCCATGTTAACTTCCACAGCACCTTTTAC
Source organism: Rhodospirillales bacterium (assembly GCA_018664265.1). Taxonomy (GTDB): domain Bacteria; phylum Pseudomonadota; class Alphaproteobacteria; order Rhodospirillales; family Casp-alpha2; genus JABJOR01. The sequence goes on along the minus strand of JABJOR010000095.1, from coordinate 1,715 downwards.
GATGTCTTCAGTTACGCGCGCCCAAAAGCGAACGCGGCCTCGTGGTGAGGAAACCCACACTGCTTCCCCATCACAAATATTTCGTTCTTTGGCATCTTCAATATGGATATGAACCAAAGGCTTTGGCCCCATGGCAAGAAGAGACGGAATATTCAGATGTTGGCTGCGAAATGCCGATTGTGTTCGACTGCCTGAGTTAAAAACCAAAGGGAACTTTTGGGCTAGTTCAGGATCTGCCTGCGGGCCTTCTTTGGGCTCGGTATAAACAGGTAAGGCATCATAACCGTGTTCACGGAACCATTCAGACGTAATTTCCAGTTTACCCGTTGGTGTTTCAAAACCAGGTTTTCCATCGCTTCGCAGCGCACCAGTTTCATACTTCCGGTGTTCCATTTCTGGCATCGGCATTTGAATACCTTCAGGGTTCGCGTCAAGATCAGCAACTGAAATACCCGTAGGTTCAAGAGCGCGTTCGACCATTCCGCGTTCAGTATCTGGCCACATATGTCCAATGCCGAGACGGTCTGCCAGTTCACTGAAAATGTGATAATCGCTACGAGATTCCCCCAACGGTTCAATAACTTTTTTGCGCAACTGCACATGGCCATCGAGAACCTGATAGGATTCACTTTCAAACATGGTCGTTGCTGGCAAGATTAAATCGGCATACTTGGCATCTTCTGTTGGGAAGCGGTTGATCACAACCAGGAAGTCCAACGCAGCCAATGCACGGCGCCATAGCTCCGTATTCGGCCAAGATGTTATCAAGGAAGCCACGGACACAATCATGGAGCGAAGGGGATAAGGATCGCCTTCCAAAATGGCTTTGGGTATTAGACCGCCATGCGCTTCGGCACGAGTTTCGTAATAGAGCGGATATTCTTTCGCACCAATCGGGAATGGGGTATTCTTGTTCATCTCAACGGGATAGCGTCCTGTATGGGGGCGGTCAGGCATTCTGAATAACTTGCCACCCGGAACATCCAGGTGCCCTGCCAGAGCCTGCATAATCCATACCGCCCGAATGGATTGCACGCCACAATTGGAATACTCAAGCCCCGTATAGGTAACAATCGACATACCTTTGGCTGAGCCGATCGAAAGAGCGAGGTCGTGAATTGTATCTACACTGATCCCTGTAATACTTTCAACCGTTTTGGGGTCAAAATCCCGTACATAGTTTCGCAAGTCTTCAAAACCATGCGTCCATTGTTCAACAAACGGATAATCTATCAAATCCTCATTGATCATCACGTGAATAATACCCAGAGCCAATGCGCCATCTGTACCCGGGCGAATGCCAACCCATTCTGATTTGGTAGAGCGTGCTGTATCGGTATAACGATGATCGATAACAATGATACGCGCGCCACGTTTTTTTGCATTTTTGATTTGGCGTAATTTTGAAGGCGGAGAGTCCGTTGATGGGTTGGCTCCCCAGACTAGAATCAAGTCTGCATTATCCACGTCTTCTTTTAGCTCACGAATATGCGTGCCAAAGCAGGCAGTTGGCGCAAGCAATCCCATAGACGCCCAGCAAAATGAACCTGCACCACTAACGTTTGGAGAGCCTAGCGGGGCGAGCATGGCGTTACCCGATGATTCAGACGTACCTGCCGTAAAGAAATTTTCGCACAGGGCAAATTCAAAATTTCCGCGCCCGGTATAGAGCGATACTGCCTCATAACCGTGCTTGTCTGAAATAGTTTTTAGGT
>JABJOR010000094.1 GCA_018664265.1 Rhodospirillales bacterium | reverse complement strand
TGTTGATGTGCAGGAGATTTCGCCAACTGAGGTCAAGGACTTGTTCCCGATTGCCCGTGTTGACGATGTGCTGGCAGGCTTCTATGTCGCCGACGACGGTCGGGTAAATCCGGTTGATGTGACGATGGCTATGGCCAAAGGTGCCCGGATGCAGGGCGTTAATATTATTAAAGGAGTGTCCGCTACCGGTGTAACTCGCAGTCAGGGTAAGGTTACGGGTGTAACAACTGATCACGGGACAATCACCAGTGAATTTGTGGTCAACTGTGCAGGGATGTGGGCACGCCAGTTCGGAGAAGAACACGGCGTTACGATCCCCAATCAGGCAGCAGAACACTACTACCTGATTACGGAACCTATAGATGTTGTCAGCCAGGATTGGCCCGTACTGGAAGACCCTTCGCACTACGGCTATTACCGCGAAGAAGGCGGCGGTCTGATGGTTGGGTTGTTCGAGCCTGAATCCGCGCCCTGGAATGTCGATAAGATTCCACAGGACTTTTCCTTTGGTGAAATTGAACCTGACTGGGATCGCATGGGGCCGTTCTTGGAGAAATGCATGAGCCGCGTTCCAATTACTTTGGAAGCTGGCGTGAAAAAATTCTTCTGTGGCCCGGAAAGTTTTACCCCGGATCTTGCCCCCTTAGTGGGTGAGGCGCCTGAGCTTAAAAACTATTTCGTAGCTGCCGGATTGAACTCCATCGGTATCCTGTCAGGTGGCGGCATGGGTCGTATTCTGGCGCACTGGATTTTAAATGGTAAGCCGGATGTGGATGTAACCGGGTTCAATATTGACCGGGTTCATGCATATCAGGCCAACCCGGATTACCGCCGAGCCCGTGCCTATGAATCTCTGGGCCAAGTCTACAAGTGCCATTACCCCACCAAAACTTCTGATACTGCGCGTGGGGCTAAGCGCTCAGCATTGCATGACCGTCTTGCTGCAGCGGGCGCTCATTTTATCGATGTCAGCGGTTGGGAATCGCCAAGCTGGTTTGCTCCTACCCCGGAAGAAGCCACGGCTGGCGAGCTTGGCTGGGGACGTATGAGCTGGTGGCCCTATTGGAAAGCTGAACACAAGGCATGCCGTGAAGCTGTGGTTCTGACGGACATGAGCTTCATGGGTAAGTTCCTGGTGCAGGGGCGCGATGCAGGTCGGGTGTTGGATTATATCTCTGCCAACAAGGTCAATGGTGAAGTCGGTATGATCACCTATACCCAGTGGCTTAATGATGACGGCATGCTGGAAGCCGATTTGACGGTGGTCAAATATGAAGAAGATAAATTTCTGGTGGTGGCAACGGATACTATGCACCGCCATGTCGAGACCTGGTTGCGTCGAAATATTCCAAATGATGCCCATGCGTATCTGACAGATGTTACATCTGGCGTGACGCAAATTAATGTCCAGGGGCCAAACAGCCGAAAATTGTTACAAGCTCTGACATCTGTTGATTTAGGGAATGAAGCCTTTCCGTTTAGAACCGTACGCGAGATCGATATTGGCTTTGCCCGTGCCCAGTGTGTACGCATTACTTACATGGGTGAATTAGGATATGAGCTGTATGTCCCTAGTGAGCAGGCGGTCCATGTCTATGACCGTCTGGTTGAAGAAGGCGAAAATCACGGGCTTAAACATGCAGGCCTGAGAGCGCTTGGCAGTCTGCGTCTGGAAAAAGCCTACCGGGATTACGGACACGACATCGACAATACCGATAATGCGTTTGAAACCGGACTAGGCTTCGCCGTAGCGTTAGATAAGCAGGGTGGGTTCATTGGTCAGGAAGCTGCCAAGGCTCAGAAAGCCGCCGCACCCTTTAAGCGGAGATTGGTGCAAGTGCTGGTGAACGATCCTGAACCTATGTTGTGGCACGCCGAGATTATCCACCGTGATGGAGTAGCCGTTGGATATGTTCGAGCTGGTAGCTACGGCCATACGCTGGGTGGAGCCGTTGGTCTTGCTATGATTGAAGGTGGTGATCAGCCAATTACAGCAGATTATTTCAAGACTGGAACATGGGAGATAGAGATCAACGGAGCGTTCTATCCCTGTAAGTGCTCACTACAGCCGATGTATGATCCAAAAATGGAACGGATTAAGGCCTGATGAGGCCTTAATCTAAAATCAGGCTGCCAGATGCTGTTTATCAGAATTGTTGGTGTTGGCAGCTGATGCTGATTCTGCCTCACCCACGATGGTTGGGTTGAGCGATAAATCAACAGCGGGTTTGCGGCTTTCAACAACATGTTTTGAACTTGCTACATCCGAGATCATGCCACGATAAATACCCAGCTCAGCCAGTTCACGGTTACTCATGGATTCCAGCTCAATCATCGCACGGTAGTAGCGCTTGTAGCTTTCAACAGCACCCCAGAGAGTTTTGACAACCTTGGTAAACAAGGATGGGTTGGTATTGTCATTCCGATAGTTCTTTACGGTCGCGCTCATTTTGGAGCTCCTAAATTCGAATTTGGTCAATCTTCATGTTCTGGGAGCGTAATATAAGGTTTTGGCATTCTTGATAAGTGATAATGCTGCATTGCAGCAATGCATCTGATGCAGGGCTCTGTAATTGTGGACTTGCCCTGCGAAAATCCGACACCTAGAGCAACCTGGCCTCAATCGAGGACAGATAAGTTGCTCTACCTTATTGAAAACGATCAATTTATCTAACCCCAAATGTTTCCATTTGAGGTTAGATTGATCTAGACTAATGGATCATAGGATCAATTGTTTGAAATGAAGGAGATGGACATTGGGAATTAATCGTGATCTGGCCCTTGGGGAATGTCAGCCTGAGATGGAATTGGCGTTTAGCCTGGACGAATACCAACAGCGTCTCAAACGCATTCGTGCGCGCATGGCTGACGAGGACATTGATGTCTTGTGGCTTATGTCTCCTGAAAGCCTTTACTATGTGAGCGGATACAAGTGCATTTGGTACCAAGCCCAGAGTCCCAAACGCTGGCCCGCCACAAGCGGTATAGCAATTCACAAAGACCATGACGACTTCATTTTGTTCGATACGCCCAGCGAAGCCATCATGTGCCGCTTCGTGACGTGCGCGAAAGATATCAGGGCTTTTCCAATTGAAGGGCGGCGAGATGGTATCTCCTTTATTGTTAACGAGATGAAAGCCAAAGGCTGGATGTCCTCGGGCCGGATTGGCATGGAGCTCCACAGCTATCGCCCTAACCCGGTAATCAGCCAGCGCTTTCGTGATGCTTTCGAAGGCGCCGGGATGAGCGTGACCGACGGCAGTGACATTGTGCGCGATATGCGCTGGGTCAAATCAGACGCTGAAATTGCCTGTATGGAGAAGGCCGCCGTTATCACGGATATTGGTTTTCAGGCAGCAAAGGATACCATCCGACCCGGCGTCACCGAACTTGATGTTTACGGCGCGATGATTGATGCCATGTCAAAGGCCGGCGGTGAAAACGCGGGTTTAACCCTGCCGGTAAATTCCGGGCAGAAGGCTAATTGTGGTCATTCCATGCCCAGCCGCCGGGTTATTCAGGCTGGCGAACAAGTCAATGTGGACATCAGCGGTGTGTATGAGCGCTATCATTGTAATGCCGGACGGGCTTTTCATGTGGGCGAGCCCGCCAAGGATGTGATGGATTATCACCGCCTGTCGGCGGGTGTCTTCGACGTTATTAAAGAAATTTTACGCCCCAACCTGCCGGTTGCAGAGCTCATCAACACAACCAGGGCCTATTACGATGAAATTGGCATCTGGTCTGATGCAGGCTGGGTTGGTGGATATGAACTGGGCCTGGCCTTCCCACCGGATTGGCTTGGCGGCTATGTCTACGAGATGACAGATACCGACACTGACAAGATCCTTGAGCCGGGCACGGTGGTTAATTTCGAAAGCCAGTTCTTCTCCCCTCGCATGTCAGGTATCACCTACTACATCGATACCCTGATGTTCAAGGCAGGCAAGGCGTATCAGCCACTAAAGACTCCGTTAGAACTGGTTGTTTTAGAGGAATAGATTGTAAAAAATGGCTAGGAGCGCGGTGAGGGTCGGTCGATATTGCACATTAGAATTAATTAGAAAATGTTTCACGTGAAACAATTCCTATTATAGGCTTTTTTAGAATGTCGATATTTTGCCGACAGTTTACAAATCACCAACTCGGCTATTAAAAAAAGTCAGGCTTGCCGGGCAGTGGGGATTGTTCTTTCTGACGGGAAAGAAAGTGTCACTGTGGTTCCCTGTTCTAATTTGCTTTTGATTTCAAGGGTGCCGCCAAAGAGTTTCATGAAGTTAAAACAAAGGTGAAGCCCCAGCCCTGTTCCTTCATGCCTTCGTGAATGAATACCATCTGCTTGTTCGAATGGTTTCAACGCTTTGCCGATGCCTTCCTGTGACATACCAATGCCAGTGTCCTCTACGCTCAGGAGAACACTGTTGCTTTCGTTGAGTTGAGCAATAATTTTAATTTGGCCGCTATTCGGGGAAAACTTTATGGCATTCGATAAAAGGTTGTTCAGGATTTGAATCAACGCCCGTTCATCGCCCAACAAGTGAGGCATGTTTTCCTGAACATTCACAACTATGGTCTGATTGGCTATTTCAGCCATTTTCTTCAATTGCCGAAAACTGACTTCAATCAAGGCGCCAACATCCAAAGGATCATCTGACAAATCGTATTTCCCAGCTTCAATTTTGGATAGATCGAGTATATCGTTGATGAGGTTTACAAGAAGTGCCCCACTATTATGAATGTCGTCTACATATTCTTCATATTGAGGGTTTTCAAGACGACCAAAGGTTGCTTGGCGCATGACATCACTAAACCCCATTATGGCGTTGAGTGGTGTGCGGAGGTCATGGCTCATGGCAGCAAGGAATTCTGACTTTGCGGCATTAGCGGTTTCTGCTTCTACTTTAGCTTTCTCTAACTCTTTTTCGGCCTTTTTACGTTGTGTGATTTGACTGCGCAGGGTCATATTCCAGAAGATGAAGATCAGGATGGAGGCAATTCCTCCAGCCGATACCCAATACATCCAGGTTGGGATTGCGGTCGTTTCTGAAGGTTTTACACCAAGCCAGCGATCCAGTGTTTGAAAATAGAAACTGTTTTTATCTGCGCGCCACTGAGATATATATTGATCGATGATCGCGGTGATATCACTGTTCATTCCTTCCGGGACGGCAACTTGCAGACGAAACGGGCTGAACACGATAGAGCTTCTCTTGGACTGATAAAATGCTTCACGAGAGAAACCCAGAATACTATTAACCACTGCTGCATCTACTTTGCCATCGTCAATAGCCTGTAATGCATCATCATAGGATGACATGGGTATAATCCGGCAACCTACATCAAAATTCTTGCATAAAGTTTTAAACCGATCGCCAAGAAGGCCGCTTTTCATAACCGCGATCTTCTTTTCATTCAGGTCTAAAATATTCTGGGGTGAAAACTTCGGGTGTACATAAAGTTGCCCCCAAATGGAAATGATGGTTTCTTTTGAAAAATCAATGAACTTCTCGCGCTCCGGCGTTGATGCGATGCTTGTCAGGATATCGATTTGCCCGCTGCGAACAGATTCCAGACCATCTGAAAAGGAACTTTCAACAAATTCCAATTGCCAGTCTTCGAGCCGGGCAATCTCGCTCAGAATATCTACATAGATACCTTCGGCATCGCCATCTTCATTGATGAAAACCTGAGGTGCATTCTGATAAACGCCAACACGCAACAAGCGTTTTTCCGATTGTGCTTGAGAATCGGAAAATATCGAAAGTGTGGCTGTAAGAAACAGAAGGGGAAAAATAAATTTGCCCAACATAATATAGATCACCCCTAATTTTTAGGAACAGTAGCCAATTTACTCTAGAATGGAAATAGGTTTTTTAACGTTGACTCTAATTATTGATCAGGCAGCATCACTTGCTTACCAACCACTAAAACTCCTACGACCATATATAAAAAATGCTGGAAAGCTGTTGAGTTGAAGCAAGAAACCGTTCAACAATGCATAAGGTTCGAAACAGATTTGAAACAGAAATTTTCACAATGACATTAAAAACGATTACGGCTTCTGGTGATGCGTATAGCGTCGGGCATATGATCGGTGCGGCTGTTGCCCAGAGCGTGCACCACATGACTGTTCACAATGAAGAATTTCTCGCGGTCGAACAGCGCTGGTCCGGTACACTCTATATTGATCAGTTAATAGCCGCCGCCCGTCAGGCATTCCCTCAATATGTTCGGGAACTGGAAGGAATGGCCGATGGTATGGGGATTGCTTTCGAGCGAGCTTTTTTGTGGAATTGCCGGGGTGATCTGCGCTGGCCTGATGATATATCGCCTGCAGTAGCAGCCGGACTTGGTGAAGGTTGCACGACGTTGATTATGCCTGCAACTGGTGAACAACCGGCGATGATCGCCCATAATGAAGATGGTTCAGCAGATTTTCATGGTCATTGCGTGTGGATTTCAGCCAATCCCGATTACGGTCCAGGTTTTGAAAGTTACCTGTATCCCGGCATGATGCCGGGTCACACAATGGGGGCGAATAGGGCTGGCATCGTACAAACCATTAATAATATCCGTGTCCATGATCTGAAACCTGGTGTGCCGCGCCATTTTATCTGTCGTGCCATACTGGACTGCACCACAATGGATGAAGCCTGTGACCTGCTGAAAAGCGATAACCGGGCCTCCGGGTTCCATCATAATCTTGGCTCGGCTCAGGAAGGGCTTCCGGCTTCCGTCGAGGCACCGGCCAGTGGCTGCATAATCAAGACAGTTGAGGCAAGCCCGTCGGCACATGCCAATCATTTAATAACGCCTGAATTTAAAAATACCAATCAGGAGATTTCTCGCTCATCAATGGTTCGCCAGGAACGTGCAGACAATCTTTTGAAAGAAGGCGCGCTCGGTGATGGTGAGCCATGTCGCATATTGTTCGAAACCCTACCGGGGCACGAAATTCTACGCAGCCCCGGTGATACAGGGGATGATTATGGCAAAACATTGGGGACGGGTGTTTTTGAACTGGACAAGAACAGATTATCGATCGTCATTCATGACGGACCGGATAACCCTGATGTTTATAAAAAACAAATAACTTTTTAGAAATCAATGCCCTATCTTGATTCTAAAATACTTCTGTAAGGATCTCAGGATTACGGTAATAGCATACTAATTAGTCGGCCCTAATA
>JABJOR010000093.1 GCA_018664265.1 Rhodospirillales bacterium | reverse complement strand
ATTTGGAGTAAGTGCTGAAATTATTTCAATTGTTACAGAAAATATTTTTGATTATTTGAGGAACTCTCCAGCTAGGGTTGGGATGAATGATTCCCCAAGTCCAAGTACAAGATCGTTAACTAAATATTTCTACCCTAAAGCTAAGAATATTGCCAAAATTATCTGTGAAAAATTAAAGGACAACGGTCGATCTTTGCACGCTGGCGATATCGTCGTCGTTGCCCAAAAAGCCATTTCCAAAGTTGAGGGTCGCATGATTGATTTGGCAACGGTGACGCCCTCTGCACGGGCCGAGGAAATCTCTCTCCAGTGTGGTAAAGATTCGCGTGAAGTAGAATTAATCCTGTCTGAATCAACCAGTATACTGCGTACGGGAGAGAACTTGTTAATTGTCCAGCACCGCAACGGCGCCATTCTGGCCAATGCCGGAATGGATCGGTCCAATGTTTCCGCAGATGATGATAGCGAAACCGTCTTATTGTTACCGCTGGATGCTGATGCGAGCGCAGAGGTTCTCAAAGAAGAAATAAAAAAGATTTGCGGCATCGATGTAGCAGTTGTCATAAATGATAGCCTCGGACGTCCCTGGCGTCTTGGAACCACTGGTGTTGCCATAGGGATTGCAGGCCTGCCTGCCATTTTGGATTTACGCGGCGATACAGATTTATTTGGGCGGGAATTAAAGGTTAGCCTACAAGCCATCGGTGATGAGCTATCGTCAACCGCAGCCCTCATTCAAGGGCAAGGGGCTGAGGGCCAACCCGTCGCTGTTATCCGAGGTGATTTCAACTGGAGCGAGCCAGATGGCCCGGCAACGGACCTTATTCGCCCGGAAGATATGGATTTGTTCCGATGAGCGTATCTGTCGTAGCATTTTCCGGCGGTGTTGGCGGAGCCAAGCTGGCCTCCGGCCTGTCACGGGTACTTGAACCCGGCAAGCTGTTGGTTGCGGCCAACACAGGCGACGACTTTTCCCATATGGGTCTTCATATATCCCCAGACATCGATTCAATATTTTACGCCGTGACGGACCTGAACAATACGGAGACAGGTTGGGGACGCACAGGCGAAACCTGGAACTTCATGGCTGCCCTCAAAGGCTTTGGTGGTGAAGACTGGTTCAATCTTGGTGACAGCGACCTCGCTATGCATGTCCTGCGCACTCATTGGCTGCAGCAGGGGCAATCTTTAAGCGAAGTCACACAGAATTTTTGCCAAGCACTCAATGTGCCATTCAACCTCGCCCCCATGAGCAATGATCCCGTGACGACCATGATCGACACAGATAAAGGCACCTTGCCTATGCAGGATTATTTTGTGCGGGAGCATTGCGAGCCTGTAGCAAAAAAATTCTCTTATAAAGATGCCAATGAAGCCTCCGCCAATTCAGACATACTATCGGCCCTCAGTGGAGACGATTTACAAACGATCGTGCTCTGCCCATCCAATCCCTATTTGAGTATTGATCCCATTCTTGCCGTCCCTGGAATTGTTGAAGCCCTGAAAGCTACCGATGTTCCGGTGATTGCTGTCTCCCCCATTGTCGGTGGGTTGGCACTGAAAGGCCCGTTGGGCAAAATCATGGGCGAGCTAGGACTTGAGCCAAGCTCGCTGTCCATTGCGAAACACTACGGTGATTTACTGGATGTTCTGGTGATTGATGAAGGCGACGCCCATGAAGCGGAAGCCATTGAAGCTTTAGGTAGTCAGGTTTGTATTGCTCCGACGATCATGAAAACCATTGATGATCAAAGAGCACTGGCAAACGTTGTTTTAGCAATTACAAAAAAATGAACAAACATACAATCGAGTGATAGTCATCACATTCGGAATCCCTTAGGGCCGCTATTATACTTAATAGAACATTAACATAATCTATGGAAGCGAGCCATGACCGACCTGACCTTTTCACTTATTGCTGTTATAGCCTTTGCAATTGTCTTTTTTGCCTTATGGGCAGAATACAGAATGTCTGGTTGCTCAATGGGCGGTGCGTACACAGGTAAAGACAATTGGCTGCTTAGAACTATAAGAAGAGCAAAATCAAAAAAGAATGCACACAGCACTATACGCGTCAGAGATATTTGCGATATCTAAGCTAAAACAGTAGGTTTTACGCCGCAAAAGGATATTTTTAAATATCCAATTGCGGTTTTTTTTATGCCTGAATTTACCCCTGTTAAAACAAGAAGGCTTCCAAGTGATTGTTATCACATCCTGAATCAGTCCTTAGTGCTAATATAATTACCATAAGATTCGCGCACTAAATGGATAGAAACCATGACCGACATAACGCTCTTAATCGTTGCAATAATCTCTTTCCTGATCGTCTTTATGATTTTCTGGGTCGAATACAAGTATTCAAATTGCAGGTATGGCGGCTCTTACAATGGTAAAGATAATTGGCTTCTTTCATTCATAAAAAATACTATGAAAAAGAAACATCGTAAGCCAAGAGACATCTGTGATGTCTAGAGATGAGGCGATCTAGTCGTTCTGCCAGCTCGGCTTTGTGCGATTAAGAAAGCAGCTTAAGCCTTCTTCCGCTTCAGCCTCTTCCCAGCGATCAGCAAGACGTTCTGCCGAAGCACTCTGGTGATCTTTGCCCGGATTGCGAGCCAATGTGATCATCCAGTCTTTGGTATTGGCAACAGCTCCAGGGGCGCATCGCAAGAACAAATCAACCTGTTTGTTCACCGCGTCATCCAACTCGTCAGCTGCCACGGCTTCACTGACCAACCCGAGGGCAACTCCATCACGTCCATCAAAAGGACAGGCATT
>JABJOR010000092.1 GCA_018664265.1 Rhodospirillales bacterium | reverse complement strand
CAAAGTCTTCCAGTAGCTGACGGCTTGCTCCCAAGCACCGGCTTTTGGTGCCATGGGGCGACCCATGAGATAATCAAAGGTGACCTGATCCGGTGCAACCAAACCAGCGCGCGCACCAGCCTCAATAGTCATGTTACAGACCGTCATGCGGCCTTCCATGCTCAGCGATGTAATGGCGTTGCCGGAGTATTCGATCACTGAACCCGTACCGCCAGCGGTGCCGAGCTTGGCAATAATAGCCAGCGCGATATCCTTGGCGGTTGCGCCTTCAGGCAAATCACCTTCAACTGTAATCCGCATGTTCTTGGCGGGTTTTTGCAACAGTGTCTGGGTTGCCAGAACATGTTCCACTTCGGATGTGCCAATACCGAACGCCAGAGAGCCAAAGGCCCCGTGGGTGGCGGTATGGCTGTCACCGCAGACGATGGTCATGCCGGGTTGGGTAAAGCCTTGCTCTGGTCCAACGATATGGACAACGCCCTGACGGATATCATCCATCTCATAGTAAGGAACGCCAAAGTCCGCGCAGTTCTTTTCCAGTGTTTCGACCTGGATACGGCTTTCTTCATCCACAATGCCAGCCGAACGATCGGTGGTCGGAACATTGTGGTCGGCAACGGCAAGCGTTGCAGAAGGCCGATGCACGGAGCGACCAGAATTTCCGAGACCTTCAAAGGCCTGCGGGCTGGTTACTTCGTGGACCATATGACGGTCGATATACAGAAGACATGTACCGTCTTCCTGGGTTTCGACAAGACGGCTTTCCCAAATCTTGTCGAACAGAGTGCGCGGGCCAGACATTCGAGTACCTATCCTTAGGACTCAGCAGCAGCGTGTTTTGCAGCTTTTGCAGCAATCTTAGCCAGAGCTTTTGCGGACGGTGGCATTTTCTTTTCGGCGATACGTGCAGATTTACCAGTACGACCACGCAGGTAGTACAGTTTTGCACGACGTACGGCGCCACGACGAACAACGTCGATGCTGTCCAGTGATGGGGAGTAAACAGGGAATACGCGCTCTACACCTTCGCCGTAGGACAATTTGCGTACGGTGAAAGAAGAGTTCAGGCCAGCGTTTTTGCGAGCAATGCAAACGCCTTCAAAAGCCTGGACACGTTCACGGGTGCCTTCGACAACCTTAACGTTGACTTTCAGGGTATCGCCCGGAGCGAATTCCGGGATTGGTTTTTCTGCAGTCAGTCTGTCGATCTGTTCTTTTTCGATTTGTTCAATAGTATTCATGGTTCTTTCCTTACTTTCTTCAAACTTTGTTGCTCAGAGCAACCTGTCCTCAATTAAGGACAGATAAGTTGCTCTGTCATATTTTAAAACCGATCAAATTATCCAAGCTCATGAGCTTGGTTTGATCTTGTGTAGCTCAGCCATAAATCGGGGCGTCGCTCGCGGGTAATATCTTTCGCCTGATCCAGTCGCCACGCATCTATTTTAGCGTGGTGGCCGGACAATAAAACTTCCGGTACCGTATGCCCGTCCCAATTTTGGGGCCGGGTGTAGTGAGGGTATTCTAGTAAACCCTTTTCAAAACTTTCTTCCATCAGCGATTGCTCGCTGCCGATAACGCCTGGCTGCAACCGGATGCAAGCATCCAGCAGAGCGTACGCTGCAATTTCGCCACCTGAGAGCACGAAATCACCGAGGCTTATTTCCTCGGCATTTTGTGCTTCCAGCACGCGCTGGTCGACACCTTCAAAACGACCACACAGGATCATGGCTCCATCGCCATTTGCCAGTGTGTGTACACGTTCCTGCGTTAACGGCTTTCCTCTCGGCGTCAGGTAGATCAGCGGCAAATCTGCCGTGCTTTTCTCCCTACTTTTTTCTCGGGCCGAGTCGATAGCGGCGTTAACCACATCGGGTCTCATAACCATTCCGGCGCCTCCCCCGAAGGGAGTGTCGTCCACAGAGCGGTGTTTATCGCTCGCATGGTCGCGAATGTCCACCGTTTGCAACGACCAGATACCGGAGTCCAACGCCTGACCAACAAGGGAAGCTCCAAGTGGTCCGGGAAACATTTCAGGAAAGATCGTCACAAGCACAGCCTGCCAGGCTGGCCTTTGTTGATCATTCTCAAAAGTTTGCGTCGCACGGGCCATAGGGCCTTCCTTTATTTAGTCTCGTTCGTCTTGTGTGCCATCTTTTTCCGGCGGTTCCATCAATCCGTCGGGCGGATCAATGACGACCTTCCCGGCGGCAATATCGACTACCGGTACAGCTGCCTTGGTAAATGGTACCAGAACCTCGCCATCCGGAGTATCGATCTCCAAACTTGGCCCGGCTCCGGCCTCTAGTACGAAACGAACTGTTCCCAGTGCGTCTCCATTTAACAATTCAGCCTTCAAGCCCTCCAAATCTGAATAATAAAATTCATCTTCT
>JABJOR010000091.1 GCA_018664265.1 Rhodospirillales bacterium | reverse complement strand
TATGGTTAATTTTGCGTCGTGCGTGTCGGCAAGAGCCTTAACGATAGATAATCCCAGCCCCGTCCCCTCTTGGGCAATATGGGGATTGGAATGCGCTTGTGCAAAAGGTTCCGTGATATCAGGTAGTTTCTCTGGCGGAATTCCTATACCTGTATCACGAACCTCGATCATCATGCATTGATTTAATGTTGATGCAGATATTTTGACATCGCCATTACGTTCTGTGAATTTAATGGCGTTTGAAAGAAGGTTTAAAATTATTTGAATGACAGATCGTTTGTCAGCAAAAAGGATTGGTAAATTTTCTGGTGTATCCAGTGATAAATCGATCTCCCGCTCATCGGCGATATGATCAACGTTTTTAACACAATCCTGTAAGATCTCTTCCAGATAAATCTCTTCTCTAACTATGGCGCGCTTACCAGCTTCAATGGCAGCAATATCCAGAACATCATTAACGAGCCCCATCATATGTACGCCGCTATCATGTATATCTTTAGCGTATTCCTTATAGTTATTGGCGCCCAATGGTCCAAAATATTGCGCGCGCATCATTTCACTAAACCCGAGAATAGCGTTTAAAGGGGTGCGGAATTCGTGGCTCATAGTAGCCAGGAATTCAGACTTGGCCTGATTTGCATGTTCAGCTTCTTGAAGCGCAATTTGGGAGGCTTGTTCTGCTTCCTTTAAAACTGTTACGTCCTGACTGGCTCCACGAAAGCCTGTATATACACCAGCGGAATTATAAAAAGGCTCTCCGGTTTCCCGCACCCAGATTAACTTGCCATCATCTCGTTGATATCGATAATCTATCTGGTAAGGGCGCGGGTTAGATGGGAGATCATTAAAAACCTTGCGAATGCGCTTATGGTCCTCAGAATGAATATTACTTTCAAAAAATGAGAGATCGCCTATGTAATCATTTGGTGGCATCCCGAATAATACCTCGGCATTATCTGATGTATGCAGTAGGGACTTCATTTGTGTATCCGTAATCCAGTGCGCAGATTTTGTTATGCGCTCTGCCTGCTTGAATCGCTCTTCACTTTCATGCAAAGATTTTTGACGAGCCATGACGAGGCGTATCATAAAGGCGCTGTAGGCTGAAATCAGCAATCCAATCACAAGAACAAATTCATCTGTGTAGGTTGAGCTTTCTTCAAGGTGTGGCGCCGTTGGCATCAAGGTTACAGTCCATTTTCTGTTGCCAACTTTGATTTGCTTTTGAACTTTATTTTTCTCTACACCTGCTACGTTTTTAAGGTCATAGATAGTGGCTTCCCCATCTTTGACATTTAGGTGGTATTGGTTGCTGATACCTTCTCTAAAAGCGCCATATATTATAGGTGTTGTGCGAAAAACAATGTTCAGGAAACCCTGATTTACACCATTTCTTATCAAGGGGACGTAGGCGACGAACCCATTACCACCCTGAGCAAGCTTTATAGGGGGCGTGATTTGCATCAGGCCTGTGCGTTCCGCATTTTCCAGAGTAGCTTTTGGCACAGCCAGTTTTTTAAGATCGAGCCCTTGTACGGCTTCATTGCCCTCAATGGGGGTGACCCATCTGATCACACCATTCGGATCTACCCAACTGATGGCCTGAAAGTCTCCAAAAAATTCATGAGCGGTATTCGCAATATGCAGGAATTCTTCTTTGTTATTTATACGCCCGGCTAACCATTCATTCTGTATATGCTCAGCTATATCCAATCGTGTGGCAATATGTGTTTCAAGGCGGGCTGCCAAGTATTCAGTATTGCTGTGTGTATCAGCATTAATACGAGCAGCATGATCATTCTTGACCAATAGCCATGCCATAACAACGATTATGAACATTATTAATGCGGCTAAAACCGGAATTGCAATCGTATGCCTGATAAACCAGGATAGTAATCTTCGTTCATTGTATTTTGAAGGATCTGTCATATGAAAAATATGGCTACCATACAGGCGGTGGTCAATAAGAGAATTTTTATTCTCGGTTTTAAATTAGAGATAAAAAAACCGGGGCCTCTCGTTTGAGAAACCCCGGCTTGAATTTGTTCGAGTCTTTGATCTATTAATTTACAAAGTGCTGACGTATTCCTTGTGGGTGATGTCCACAGCCTGGTCCAGGATGTCGAACATGTCATCGACCTGGCTATCCGTGATAATCAACGGTGGGCAGAGTCCGATTGAATCGTTGATCATGGGACGGGCGATCATGCCCAGTTCGGTAAGCTTGGCGACGCACCATGGTGCGACTTTGTGGGCCGGATCAAAATTAATCTTGTCCGCTTTGTCCTTGACCAGCTCAATACCGCCAATCAGGCCAATGCCTCGGGCTTCACCAACCATTGGGTGCTCACCCAATTGTTTCAGGCGTTCCTGGAAACGAACGGAAGTGGCTTTGACATGTGCACCCATATTCATCTCGTCGTAGATCTTCTGGGTTTCCACAGCAACAGCAGCAGGAACCGGGTGGCCAGAGTAGGTGTAGCCAGTACCAAACAGGCCATACTTCATGCTGCCCTGATTGATCACGTCAGAAATTTTCTTGGAAATCATGACACCACCGATAGGCAGGTATGCAGCTGAAAGCGCTTTTGCCATAGTCATCAGGTCAGGCTTCAGGTTAAAGGTTTCAGAAGCAAAGCGATCGCCTGTGCGCCAGAAGCCACTGATTACTTCGTCAACAATCAACAGCATGTCGTACTTGTCGAGAACCTTCTGGATGGCCTCAAAATATCCTTTTGGCGGCATGATAACACCACCGGCGCCGAGGAATGGCTCGGCGATGAAAGCTGCGCAGGTTTCTGGACCTTCTTCAATAATCTGGGCTTCCAGATCATCGGCGCAACGCTGGGCAAAAGCTTCCTCAGACTCGTCAGGCTCTGCGTGATGATAGTGATGCGGGCATGTGGTGTGCATGATGTTTTTGATGGGAACATCAAATGCGTTGTGGGCGTATTGAAGTCCGGTCATGCTGGCTGCAGCTAGCGTAATGCCGTGATAGGCACCTGTGCGGGCAAAGATTTTCTTTTTCTCAGGACGGCCCATGACGTTGTTATAATACCAGACGATTTTGACCTGGGTGTCATTGGCTTCTGAGCCTGAGTTTGTGAAGAAGACCTTGGCCATATCTTCACAGGGGGCATGTTTGACCAGATAGTCAGCCAGCTCGATTGTTGGCTCACAGGATTTACCGGCGAAGTTATGGTAAAAGGGCAGAACTTCCATTTGTTTGGTTGCGGCCTCTACAAGGCGTTTCTCGCTAAACCCAAGGGAAGCACACCACAGACCGGCAAGGCCTTCGATGTATTTCTTGCCATCATCGTCGTAGACGTAGATGCCTTCGCCGCGTGAAAAGATATGTGGCCCGTTTGCTTCGTTATCAGCCATGTTTGTGTATGGATGAAGGTGGTGGGCTGCGTCCCTCGCATGAGGAGAGTTGGCTTGAAAATTCATAAGACACCCCGTAAAATTGAGCTATGTAAAAGCTTAGTGTTAAAATCCGAAAAGCCCGGAATTTCCGGACGTTATAGTATCCATCGCTATCGCGAATTAGACGGCGATACAAGTAAATCATTATTCTAAAAAGTTCTAACCAACAAAACTTTTTTCTAGTTTGCGAAACTTTCTGTGTATCGATTATACTATACTAGGGACTCTCCATAAAATGAGAATACCCCAAACAGATTACCCCTATCAGATACAAGCAAAGCATGATGAGAATGAGTTTATGAGCGAAGCAAAAGAAAATAAGGGGATTCTTATACGGTATGCTGCTGTGTTGGATATCTTTGCCGCCGCGTCTGGTGGGTTGACCCTGACTGAAGTCATGAACGAGACGGGCCTGCCACGTGGTACAGTCCATCGACTTCTCGGCGCTTTGCTGGATGTTGGTTATATTGAGTCCGTAGATGGTCGCAAGGTTTATGTGCTGGGCAAACGTTTGATGCGGAT
>JABJOR010000090.1 GCA_018664265.1 Rhodospirillales bacterium | reverse complement strand
GGTCAATGCCCATTGCGCCGATGCCATGGTCTGTATCTCAAACTGTGACAAGATCACACCTGGTATGTTGATGGCTGCCATGCGCTTGAATATCCCCGCAGTATTTATCTCCGGTGGCCCTATGGAAGCCGGCAAGGTCGAGGTTGACGGGGTTGAGCGCAAAGCCGATCTGATCGACGCCATGATCGAAGCCGCCAAGCCGGAAACCACAGATGAACAAGCGCTCAAGTTTGAGCGTTCAGCCTGCCCAACCTGCGGGTCTTGTTCTGGCATGTTTACAGCGAATTCCATGAACTGTCTGGCCGAAGCCATGGGGCTTGGCCTACCGGGCAATGGGTCCATGCTAGCAACCCACGGCGGACGCCGCAAAATGTTCCTACAAGCCGGACGCACGGCGGTCGATCTATGCAAACGCTATTACAAGGATGGCGACGAATCAGTCCTGCCGCGCGCTCTGGGCTCGTTCAAAGGTTTCGAGAACGCCATGACCGTGGATATCGCCATGGGCGGCTCTACCAATACAGTTCTGCATCTGCTGGCTATGGCACAGGAAGCCGGGGTTGATTTCACTATGAAGGATATGGACCGCCTATCGCGCGCTGTTCCACACCTCAGCAAGCTTTCACCATCGACACAGCTTTACCACATGGAAGACTTCCACCGGGCCGGGGGCATTTTGGGCCTGATGGCAGAACTCGACCGTGGTGGGTTGATCCATCGTGACAATCCAACCGTGTACACTTCCAACATTGGCGAAGCCATGGATAGCAATGATGTCATGACCTCCCAAAATACAGCTGCCAAGGAATTCTATCTGGCAGCCCCCGGTGGTGTGCCAACTCAGGAAGCCTTCAGCCAGTCCAAGACGTGGGACAGCCTCGATCTTGATCGGGAAGGCGGTTGCATCCGCAGCATTGATACCCCTTACAGCACCGAAGGTGGCCTTGCCGTGCTTTATGGTAACATCGCCGAGGAAGGCTGTGTGGTTAAAACCGCTGGCGTCGATGAAGACAACCTGACGTTCAAAGGTCCAGCTATTGTTTTTGAAAGCCAGGACGCCGCCATTACCGATATCTTACGCAAAAACGTCAAACCCGGCCAAGTGGTGATTATCCGCTATGAAGGTCCCAAAGGTGGTCCGGGAATGCAGGAAATGCTGTACCCGACCAGCTATTTGAAATCCATGGGCATGGGCAAGCAATGTGCGCTTTTGACCGACGGTCGGTTCTCTGGCGGAACATCCGGCCTGTCCATTGGTCATGCTAGCCCGGAAGCCGCCGAAGGCGGGGCCATCGGTCTGGTAGAAAGCGGAGATATTATTGAGATCGATATCCCCAACCGCTCTATCCGTGTTGACCTCAGTGATGATGAGTTGGCGAAACGTCGCGAAGCCATGGATGCCAAAGGCGCCGATGGCTGGGCGCCTGGACCACGCGAACGCAAGGTCTCGCCAGCACTGCAAGCCTACGCGGCTCTCACCACATCGGCCTCACGTGGGGCCGTGCGCGACGTAACCCAAGTCCAGCGTCGGAAATAATGGCAAATAAATCCATAGCAACATTCCGCGATCTGCATGAACGTGACGGGGTGTTTGTTATCCCCAATCCATGGGATGTGGGAACGGCGCGGGTGCTTGCGTCCATGGGGTTTGAAGCCTTGGCAACAACCAGTGCAGGACTCGCGTTCTCGCTGGGGGTGCCGGAAGGTGTTTTGAACAGGGATCAAGTTCTCACTCATTGTCGTGAATTGGTTGAGGCAACTGAGTTGCCAATTTCTGCCGATCTGGAAAAAGGCTTTGGTGATGATCCTGATACTGTGACCGAGACCATCATACTGGCGGCTGAAACCGGGTTGGCTGGATGTTCTATTGAAGATCATACGGGCGATGCGGACGATCCTATCTTTGATTTTGGCCTGACCGTGGAACGCATCATAGCCGCCGTTGAAGCGGCGCGAGCCTTACCGCATGACTTTGTACTGACAGCCCGAGCCGAGAACCTGCTCCATGGTCGCATGGACCTCGATGATACAATCAAGCGCTTGCAGGCCTTTGAAGAGGCTGGTGCAGACGTACTTTACGCACCGGGGCTTAACAAGTTGGAAGACATTCGTAGTGTATGTTCATCCGTATCGCTGCCCGTCAATGTCGTCATGGGGATGCCGGGGGCCACATTCGGGATTCCAGAACTGAAGGAGGCTGGCGTAAAACGGATCAGCATCGGGTCTGCGTTCTCGCGCCTTGCGTTCGGATCGCTCATGTCAGCGTGTCGGGAAATTCTGGATGAGGGAACGTTTACGTTTTCAAAAGATGCAGCCAGCTTTACCGATCTGGATGCCATCTTCGGCAAGTATCAATAAACCCGGCACTCTATAAATTATAATTCGCGGCGCCCAGTATCTGGCCCGTGCTTTGTGATTGAATAAAGACAGCGCAGCCATCGCCACCCAGGCTTGTAAGCTGGGCCAGAGGGATGCGTAAGTCTTCCGTGCCGCCTTTCCATTCGCCAACGCGTTGTAAATCTCTCACCACATTATAATTCTTCATCAAGCGCCCGTTGTTTTCTCCGCGCTTCACCTCTGTTGCATGTTCCTTGTCGTAAACAGCGACCCATACCCCGAATGTATCCGATGAATTGTACAGGTAGGGTTTAGCCATAATTGAAATATCTAAGGATGTATCCTGCCCCACCGTGACGTCTATGGGAACATGAGCAATTGATTTGGCTGAATTTATAAACCGCTTGATTTTACCCCGATCTGACCCTGTACCTTCATAAGTACCCTGGACCACCATTTGCGGCGTATAGACATAGCGCAGGCTCATCTGTCGGGCGTAGGCTTTCTGGCGGTCCGTGCTCTGCTGGCTGGCATAGGGGTCTTTCCAGCCTATATAGTCCCAGTAATTCACATGAAACGATAGCGCAATCACATCTGCGCGTTGCGCCAGCTCACCCAGATACGTATCGGCGGGTGGGCAGGAAGAACATCCCTGGGATGTAAACAATTCTACAACCGTCAACGCTCCATCCTGCGCCATGGCCGGGCCAGACAAGGTTGCTAAAAATAGTACTAAACTGAACAGACAACTTCTCATATCTCCATCATATCAAGATTATTGGCTGGGTTAATTCACACTTGCGTGATGCGAACGAAAATCATTCCTGAACAGCATATTGACGTACCTCTCACAGAAGACATAAGGTAAATAATGCGCTCTTAATAATCAGAAAGAAGGCTCTTCGACGTTGGAAGTGGAATT